>NZ_JBLYIG010000267.1:0-15007 GCF_049222245.1 Nitrospira sp. BLG_2
AGCGGAACCTTGCCTTGGTATTTCTTCTTTGCCATTACGAACTCCTTTCTGGAATGAGATGATTATGACACTGTCCAAATACGCCTACTTCGACTCACAAGTTGATGGGCGAAACGTCTTTCATTTTTGCGCTGGTTCGGAGTCTCTCGGATGCATCAATAGGTCAATCTTTGCTGGTTTGGCGGTGAGAAGATACAGCGTCGTCACACCCAAGATGCCGCCGAGGACCAAAGGCACGGCCCAGAGTTGCCAACAGGGCGCGTCAGGCGAAGTGGCATAGGGGCGCGGCCACGCGATATTGGCGAATTCGAATACCGACCACAAAAACGCCGCCGTATTGATCACCAAGCCCCAGGCGCCAAGCTTCAGTTGGCCTAGCGAAGGGTCCCAGCGGCCGGTCAGACGGGTAAACAGTCCAACACCCGTGGTCATCGCAAACATCGCGTACAACCCGCCCGTGCCGAATGCCAACACCGTGGCGACCGCTTCATCATTGAGCCCGACGAGCAGTCCCAGCGTGGCCAGTGAAACCGTGAACAGCACGGCATTATGAGGAGCGCCCGCAGCGGTGACGCGACTGAGGACGATCGGCATACTTCCTTCGCGAGCCATGGAAAACACAATGCGGGATGTGTACTGCACCATGGATGACCCGCAAGCCAGGAACGCAACCATCACAATCGCTAGAAACGGGGTTTCCGCCCACGCACCAAAGTTATCGACGATCACAGGCGTGACGGGATCGGACGCGGCGCTTGTATGGACCAAGGTGTCGCGGTTGAAGCTCAGGGTAAGGGCGGCGGAGTTGAAGAGCACCACGCTTCCCACCATGCAAAGAGAGAAAAAGATCGCGCGCGGCACCATCCGCTTTGGCTCATGAGTTTCTTCGGCGATGGTCGAGCAGGCGTCGAAGCCGATGAACGCCCACCCGGAAATAGCGAGCGCCGCCAGGAACGCAGCGGTTGGGTTGGGGGCGGTTCCCGTCCCGAGACGTGCGAACAGTTCGGAGAACTCGTGCTGCCGGAAAAAGAGGAACAACAGCAGCGCGACACCGAACGAACCGACGATTTCCGCATAGACTCCCAGGGAAATGAGAAACTTAAATATCGAGACGTGGACCAGATTGAGGACGGTGCAAATCAGCATAAACACCGCTCCCCAGATCACGAGCGAGACTCCTGTTTCACCCCCTGACCCGAAAAAAATGGCCAGCCAGATTCCGCCTGTGTACGCGGTCGTGGTGAGCATCGCGATCGTGGAGCTGACGTAGATGGCTCCGGCATACGTGCCGGTGGTGGCGCCTCCGAGCTGCCTCGCCCATTTATACGCGCCCCCCGCAATCGGAATCTGCGAGGACAGCTCCGCGTACACAGTTGCGACCAGCAGCTGCATCACCAGACAGAGCGCCAAAGCGGAAAACCAACCACCGCCCGTCACGACCGTCTGGACACCGATAATGGCGTACAATCCGGCAACCGGTGAAACGGTCGCGAATCCGATGGTGAGGCTATTCCAGAGACTGAGGCTGCGGCAGAGTGCCACGGGAGTATTCATACCGGAAGCAGAGGAAATCCTATCCGGACGCTCGTTCACCGACATGACAGACCTCTCTGATGTGACAGCAGGTCTGACTGATCCGGTACGGAAAAAACTATGGGATGGAATTGCATAACGAAGCCTCCTGTTGGAAAGGCTAAATTCCCAAAAGGCCATGTACTTCAGTACATGATCTCCCGGGCTTTTATCCCTCCGTGGAGCCTCATTATGCGAGGCCGGAAACTCTTGGACCAGACACTACCACTAAAGGCAGCCGGAACCCTAGTTTCCCTCTTGGAACGATTTACAGGAAGCCGATTACTTTGCCCTGACCAAAGTCAAGTCTTTGAAGCATGCAGACTGTAGCCGCAATCGGACCGATCAAGCGATCATCCATAAGCCGGTTTACACATAGTTCTCCTCGGTATGCTTTCCATGACTTCTATCCATTCTCTTTTTCCAACTTGACTCTGATCGGGTGAGCAGTGTGCGTGATCGATTGACTTTGTTTGTGCATAGTGATTAGGGTTCACTCTGAAATTGATTACGTGTGGAGGTGGCTGTATGCAGATTCAGGTCAATACGGACAATACCATCCAAGGGCGAGAAGCGATTGTTGCCTTGGTTCACACCGGCGTCGAAGGAGCGGTGAGCCGATTTCGTGACCGGATTACCCGAGTTGAAGTACACCTCAGTGACACAAACAGTCACAAAACGAAGGGCGACGATATTCGGTGTGTGCTTGAAGCCAGGCTGGCCGGTCTCCAGCCTATCGCTGTAAGCCATCATGCATCGACCGTTGAGCTGGCGCTAAGCGGAGCGACGGACAAACTCGAACGGTCGATTGAGAGTACTCTCGGCCGGATCCAAGATCGATAATTCTCCAAATGAGAGCCTCTACCCCTATAGCTATTGGCGGTACGGTTCCTCGGCGGAACGTTTAGTTCAGGATGATGACGAGCCATTATCAAGGAAGCGATTTCATTCTTTTGTCGGGATTTCTGAGGCTCGTGCAAATCGACCAACCGGACTTCCAGAACGCCCGTTCTCTCCCTCTCCTCCATATTGAGTATTTATGCTAGGATGCGCCTCGCGTGCTCCGACGCAATCCAAATAGCATTGACTGCGCTAGGACGTCATGACACCTCCGCCTGCTTCATCCGCTCCGGACTATCGGTTTTTACTCCTTGTTCTGCCTCCGCTGTGCATCCTGTTTCTCGCAGCCGGCCTGTTCGAATTCAGCTCCAACATTTCAGTGGACAATTTTCATAATTTGACGAGCCAGTTGATGCAGGCCTCTGCGGGAACTTCCACTAAACCGTTCGACTCCACTCATTTTCTCGTGGAGGTGAAATCACGGTATATCTGGCTTACCACCGTAGTTGTGGCGCTGGTGGCCGGTGTCTATGCTCTCATCTTGTGTGGGCTCATCATCTACCAGTCACATTCGCGATCGCGGCTGCTCGTGGTTACCGCCGTGGGGGTCTTTCTTGCCTCGACCGGAATAGTTTTTATCTGGGCGCTCGACGAGCGGCATGCGCTCTACCGAGCCGTCTTCAGTTTTAGCTATGACAACTTGCGCCAGGCCGGGCCCCAACGGATCAGCGAGGACTTTTTGCGCTATATCATGGCGGTGGTATCTACCGTGAATGTGCAAGCCATGGTGGTACCGGTGGTAACCTTGCTCGCCGCTTGCAGCACGCTCGCGCCGCCGCCCGCCGGGGAACTTCTTGATCCCCAGTTTTGTGCGTCGCAGATGAAGCGGTTGAAAGAGGTACTGACTGCGGCTTCAGCGATTCTCGTCGGCGGAATCTTACATATGGGCGCCTGGCTGCGATGGCCGGCGGCACTCGTGGCCGGCAAAGAAGCTCACGAAGCTGTACTAGGTGTGGCCTTGGCCATCACCCTCTTCTGGGGCGTTACCTTCACCTTAATGTTGGTTTCCACGTACCTGCCCGCAGCTCTCATCCTGGCGAAAAGGGCCCAAGCTCTGTTGCAAGAGCCTCCCTTAAAGCAGCCTGTTCCTGAGCCTGAGCAATGGCTCAAGGACCATGGCCTATTCCTTTCGTTGCAGGATCATTTTCCCCAGTTCGGGCTCATGCTCGCTCCTCTTCTCGCCAGTCCATTGAGTTCCCTGCTGCTCGCTCCACTGACTCCCACTGGCTAACGATGATCTGATTGCTCAGACTCGTTAGAGACTCATAATGTGTTCGAATCCCTATACACACCCAGCATTGGTGCCCTTGAGCAATATCTGACGTTCACACCAAACCCTGAGAAAAACCGATGCTATTCGTCTCTTCCATGAACCTGCGCCGGAGGGCTCGTAGCTTCCACTGCCGTAAACGGTTCTAAAATGGTGAAGGAGTGTCGGCTGCCCTTCGGCACCACCCACGAATCACCAGCACCAAGCAGCACCGACTGGCCTTCGATATCGAGTTGTGCGCGGCCTTTGATGGCATAACCCACTGTTTCATACTCCCGGGCGCTTGGCTCCTTTTGCTGCCCAGGTTGGAGGTCTTCCCATAGCCGCATCGACATCAATTTACCGGAGACGAGATACTTTTGCCCCATGCTTCCGCTCGGGGAATGGTCCGAGTCGATTTTCTTGATAGTGCTATCCGCCATGTATCCTCCGTTCCTGGGATCAGTACATACCTTCCTGCTCCGTTAAGGTGTCGTCAAATAGATCATACCGACCTTTGCCGGACTACCAGCAAGCTCCCTGGTTTGTTAAACGGAGGATACGGCTAGGCTCATACGTGGAGGCGGTGGCTTCACATTCCACAGTTCGGCCACTTCATTGAACTGAGCGAGGGCTCTCCCCAGTGCTGCAGGAACCTTAAACTCGATACTCTGGCAGCGAGGACAACGTTGAACAGTGGAGTCACATGCTGCATCACGACAACGTTAGTCTCTGGCGCTTCACCTAACGACAGGAAAGGAGAGGACGATGACCAGTACGCTTATAGGATTATTCGACACACCGGCTGAGGCGGAGCAAGCAAGGTCAAAAATCATGGCCTTTAACGTTCCCTCCATTGATATTCAAGTCTATGACAAAGCCGGGTTTCAGCTCACTGGGGGAACGGACACTTCAACAAGGGGATTTTTCGAAAGCTTTTCACAGACCTTGGGATTCGGTCCGTCAAATCAGGCTATGTACCAAGAAGGCGTCCAGCGTGGCGGAACGATTGTGAGCGTCAGGACCGATGATGGACGAATCAATGAAATAGCTGACATTATGAATCGATGCGGAGCGGTGGATATCGACACACGAGCGGCGGAATCGTGGGCCGGAAGCTGGAAAATAAAAGGTACTAAGCCGGAAGTGCCACTATCAGATACCGCCACCAAACCGGTCATGGAGAACGACTTAACGGTTGACAAGCTGGAAACCAAATGTGGAAACGTCTGGGTGTATAGGCATATTAAGCACCGAGCGGCTTGATTGACGTTTACGCATCATCTCGACTGATCAATTAAGAACGGGCGACATCCTTACCGGCAGGCGAAGTGGCAATATTCGATGGGGCTAGAAGGAGCGTTCAACGCCATTCTAATCATATTCCGATCGTAGCCGATCGCTTCCAAGTCCTGGAGTGCACCGGTGAGTTCTTCTTCGGTCAGGTAAGCCACGGTGTCCGGAATGCCGTTGTCTTTCAGGGAGCGCAGGATACCACTCAATGTCTCTCGTTCATCGGCCGGCACAGTGGCGCCGAGTGGAAAATCTATCCGGCGGCGATAGGAATTTTCAAATGTTTCGTTTAACGCTTTGATGGTCTTTAACACAAGTCTGTCTTGTTCCCAGGTTTGCAGTTTCGGCCCGGCTGAGGGATGTGTCGCGAGCAGATCCATAAGCGTGATGACGTTTGTATTCAATGACCGCCCGACGAATTCCCGCTGCGACTCCAATGTCATGTGTTTGATTCCCACATGCTTGGCCACGGCCTGGATCAACGCAAAATTGACCATGAAGCTGTATTGGCCTCCGAACTGGCCGTAACAGGGTTTCTCCGGATCGTTGAGAACCTGCATGTCCTCGGTGCCCGCATCGAAGGCGCTGAAGCCGATTGCATCGGGAGCCAGGAGTCGCTTCGCTTCTTTCAGGGTCTCAAAGGCGCCAACGTTGACGGGAACCAAGACCTTTTGGTCGATGGATTGGAGGAATTCGACGATTGTTTTCCGATAAGGCATCTCCTTCCAATCGACTTTGCGATATTCTTTTTCCCAGACCAGCTCATCGAGGAAGGGAGGGAAGGTCTTGAGCGTTGCAAGATCCTTTTCCTGAAAAGCCCGGATGAACGCCGACCAATCTTGAATGTTGGCATGGAGCGATTCGCTGAGGTTGGGACGGAGATACTCCTCCTCGACCTCGCCGCTATGTTTCGCCAATAATTTAGTCGGCAGGTCATTCCACAGCTCATTACAGATGATCCGATCGACGCCGGCATCGGCGATTCCGGACAAATCCTCGACAGATCCCTGATAGGTTTCGATTTGCGCTCGATGCATCGCCAGATCGTGATGCGCCAAAGCCCCATCCAGCACCGCTTGCTGCCAATCGACCATGATATATCGCACACGCGGATAGACCGTGCCTTCTTTGTCGAGAGTCTTGAGATGACTGAGAAAGCAAGCGGCGAGATTGCCGTTCCCCGGCCCGAGCTCCAGAACCGTCAAGCGTGATTCGCCAGCCGGGAATTGTTGAGGGTCCCCGACCTTGTCGCGCTTCGTGACGCGCTCGTAATAGTCTGCCGCCAGCGCATGAGCCAAGCGAAAGTCTGCGGAGGCGAACGTTTGATAGTACGATCGGAGTTTGTCCCCTCGCAGCCCATAGAAGAGCTGGTTGAGATGGATCTGCCACTGATCGAGCGGTTTATACTCTCCGATCAACTGCGGAAGGGCGTCAGCATCTTGTAGCATAACTTTGAGTCACCGGTGAGATGTTCGATGATCCGTCGATTGTGTTGCGGCCGAAATCCTAACAGATGGTCGAAGAATGCCGCAATGGGCCTCGTGCTCACCCATCCTTGACAGCTTCACCTCGACAGGTGTAGCAGACAGTCATGATGAACAACGCTCTCCGTTTGGGCACAATTGTGATAGCCTGGCTCCTTCTGTGGAGCCACGGGGCCGCAGCGGAAGACCCGCCTCTCACCGAGAACGTCCCCATCTCAGAATTTCAAAATCGCACAGAGGACGCGAAGGTCTACGATTTCGATGCGCCACCGCAAGGTATGTTTCGTTCCATCGCTTTGGCGGAAGATTTTGAGGAGCGGCTGGGTTTTCAGCGTTCTCACGAAATCGTGCCGGTTAAACCCACCGAGCGGTTCTTTCCCAACGTCCCGGCTATTTTTATCGTGTTCTTGCTTCATCAACACTATCAAGGGTTCACGGTCTTCGGCCGTTGTATGCCCGAACAGGTGGACGGTGCCATACCTGGGACGATCGTCAGTGAGGACGCCATGCATATCGCCTTGGAGGATGACAGCGGCTATCTCAAATTGTCCCCCCCGTCGGGAGGCTGGCTGCCCGGCCGATACAAAGTCGAAATACATGTAGGCGAGCAGATCAATGAGACGAGCTTGATGGGCACGATGCGTTTCACGATTGTCACCTCCCGCAGACAGCCCGATTGACGATTCCCCCCTGTCCATCATTCGGCACGTGTTTGACCCACTCTCCACCTTCCGTTAGAATGCGCCATTTCATATCGTGATCTCCGGCCACGGCTCGAGGTTTTGCGTATCATGACGCCGTTATCAAATCCCTGGGCCTCTGTCATCATCCCGATCAAGGATGAACGAGAAAACCTGTCCCCTCTCACGACAAGCTTGCTGAAAGTGATGGATTCGCACGAGCTGTCCCGCTCCCGCTCTTACGAGATTCTCTTCGTTGATGATGGAAGCAGTGACGGCAGCAGCGACGAGCTGAACCGCTTGGCTCACGAACATTCTCAGGTGCGCGTGTTTCACTTCGACCGGAATTACGGCAAGACGTGCGCACTTGACGCAGGATTTCGGCAATCTTCAGGCGAAGTCATTATCCAGATCGACGGCGATCTTCAGCAGGACAGCGAAGATATCTTGAAGCTGCTTCCTTATACCGCCTCCTACGACGTGGTCTGCGGATGGAGGCAGCAGCGGCAAGACGGTCTTGTCAAGAAGTGCTCATCCTTGATCGCGAACCGTATACGGAATATCTTCACACATGACGGCATGCACGACACCGGATGTCCGCTCAAGATCTTCCGGCGGCCGGTGCTTGAGCGGATTTCTCTCTTTGAGGGGTTACACCGATTCTTTCCCGCGCTCGCGTTGATGCACGGATTTACGGTGACCGAGGTGCCGGTTCGGCATTATCCGCGCATCCATGGAATATCCAAATACGGCATGGGGAACCGTCTGTTCAAATCCCTCTATGACCTAATCGCCGTGCGATGGATGCAGGATCGCGTGTTGCTCTACAAATTCCGTGACAGTGACGCGAACCATCACGAACGAACCTGATGATACCTTCACATTCCTGAACGACGATGACTACCGCTCTCCCGACACCTCATGAGTACTGAGACAATCTGGATCGGTATCGGCTTCCTCGGCCAAGGGCTCTTTTTTGGTCGTTGGTTGATTCAGTGGATCGCATCCGAGCGGAGCTCAGAAAGCCGTGTGCCCATTGCCTTTTGGTACATGAGTCTCATTGGCGGGTTGATTACGCTTACTTACGCCATCTACCGAATGGATCCTGTATTTATTTCAGGGCAAGGGCTCGGGTCCGTCGTGTATCTACGCAATCTCGTTCTCATTCACCGAGCAAATCAAACCAAAGACCCGGCTTCTCCAGTAGCATGAGCGGCTGGGAAACCAACGGCCATACCGGGCCGTCAATCACACGAGAGCACCAGTCACATCAGGACATGGGACACACCTCTCCTCGGCCTATCCAAGTGCTGCTCCTTTTGCTTCTGTCCGGTCTGCTTTTCCTTCTGAGCCTCGGCAGCATGGGTCTTACGGATCGCGACGAAGGCAGAAACGCCGAAGCCGGTCGCGAAATGTTCGCCTCCGGCGACTTGGTCACCCCGACCTTCAATGGTGAACTGCGTGTCGCTAAGCCCGTTTTCGTGTATTGGCTGATGACGTTGTCCTACCATCTGTTCGGCGTAAACGAGTTTGCGGCTCGGGCGCCCTCAGCCCTGTTCGGTGTTGCATTGATTGTAATGCACTATCTGTTTCTCACGCGGCTGCGTGGCTCGACCGTCGGCCTGTATGGGGCCCTGATGTTGCTGTTGAACATCGAGATCCTGGCGCTCGGGCGCATGGCGATCACCGATAGTGTCTTGATTTTCTTCACTACTCTGTCGCTCTACGGCTTTTGGCTCGGCCTCCACGAGCCTGGCCGAGGGCGGCATTGGATGTGGGCCTTTTATGTCGGCATGGCCTTGGCGACCTTGACGAAAGGGCCGGTGGGATTTGCCGTACCGCTGATCACCGCGTTCTTGTACCTCACAGCCATCCGGCAGTGGCCGATTTTTTGGGAAAGAGGCGCTCCTATTAGCGGCGTGCTGCTTTTTCTTATCCTTGCAGGTCCTTGGTATGCAGCCATGTTTTTCATCCATGGGGATGCGTACTCCTCCCAAGCCAAAGTTCACACGGTGGGACGATTCCTTGCCCCGATGGAGGGACATGGAGGAGGATGGTGGTTCTACTTTCCCGTCTTGCTGCTGGGATTTTACCCGTGGAGTACCTTCCTGCCTGCCGCGTTGTACCGTGCTTATGGGAGCTGGCGGAAATTTCGCACGGCGGGAGACCGCAGCCATGACTCGCTCGAATCTAGGGAACCATTAGGATCCGGTGATGGATTGGAATGGTTCGCAGGGCTATGGGTCGTCGGAGTGTTCATTTTCTTTAGTCTTTCATCCACTCGCTTACCACACTATATCGGCCCCCTCTTTCCCGCCTGTGCCGTCCTGGCCGCTTCGTTTTGGGCCCAAGGGCTGAAGGACCCTTCGACAAAAGGCCTGCGCGGGTCGGTCCATTTCATGATGGGAATTGGCTATCTTTTAGCGATCGGGTTTGCGAGCGCACCTTCTCTGTTTAACCAATTCTCCGGGAAGATAGTCAAAGATTTCCCCCTCGCCGCTCAATTCGATCTGGGTATCGGCCCTTACATTGGTGCGACGATCATCGTGATCGCCATGGGGCTGATCGGATATTTGGGGCTGAACGACAACAGACGTGACACCGCTTTCGGAGTGGCCGGCGGCGCGCTGGCGAGTGTCTTTCTTGTCGCCATCCTGACGGTCATTCCAGGACTCAACCGATACGCGATTGCGCCGCCGCAGGAATTGGCCTACGCAGCCGGGTTGAACCTGAATCCGTCCGACCAACTGATCGCGTTCGGGTCAACCAGGCCATCTATCGCCTTCTACGCGAGGCGAACGGTGACCTTTATCCCGGCCGGCGAAATCGACCGGCTGCGTACGGCTCTGAGCAAAGAAGGCCGGACGATGATTCTCCTACCGGAATACTTCCAGGATGCCTTACCTAAAGAAGCGGCCGAATTTCAACCGATTCTCAAGCGCCACGGTTACGTCTTGTTGGGTAATCAACAGATGGTCACTGTTCCTCAGGGTTCGGACGCTGCTTCGCCAATTCCATCACAGGCAATTGGTCACTAGTGTAACGGTGATGTCCTTGCTCAGATGAGAGACAGAGGCAAGACTTCCCGATTGATTCCTTGACAACGGTCACCGAAAGGGCAGCACTCCTCGCGCATCAACAAGAACTAAAATGGCAATGGCCAAGCCACCCATCAAGGCACTTTCCCGCACCGCGAACCAGCGAGGCGATTCTTCAGGATCGTCGTTGCGACCCAGCGCGTGGAGCCAGGACGCGATGCAGGCGAATCCGACCGACGAGATGACAATGGGTGAGGTCGTCATGGCAGCCAGGCCGTAGGCGATCAGCAATGCCGAGATATTCGAATAGCGGCTCTGCTCCTGTCTTCCTCTGCGAACCCAATAAACTTTCCGAATCCATAAGCCGCCCGCTACTGCAACAATCCCTAGCGCCAAGAACAGAATCCCCGCCTCTCCTTCCTCCATTCGACGGGATAGGACCCAGAGTAAGGCAACCAGTGCCGACATTCCCATCGCCGCATGTCGTAGCCCGTCCTGTATTGAAGTGCGCCATTGTCTTAATGGGGCCGTCGCGATAAAGCCGCAGAGAATGCCGATCACCGCCCCACCCAGGACATCGGTTGGGAAGTGGGATCCTCTCAGAATACGACTGAGTGCTACGAAAAGCGCAACCGCGAAACAGAGTGGTCCGAAGAGAGGAAACTGCTTAGCCAGCACCGTCGCAACGGCAAAACTCGCCGTGCTATGTCCAGACGGAAAGGAGTCCAGTCCCGATGCCCAGGAAGGGGTTATCTGCCAATCTCCAGAATGGATGAATTTAGGTCTGGGCCTGCCGACGAGGTGTTTCAATCCGTTGGCGAGCAAGGCGGCAATTCCGTGGGCAACCAGCGACTGGACGGCAACTATCTTGAAGATCGGCTTTTCAAAAGCCCACGCTCCAACAAGCAGTAGAATGCTTAAGGCTGCCAGCCGCCATCCTTGGCCGATCCAGTCTCCCATGTCGCTGGTGAACGCCATCCATGGAACGGTGAGTTGGTCCCAGGGTAAATGAATCGTCACCGACCGCACATACTTGGTGATCGGCAGATCAAACTGGGACAAGCCGAAAAAGCTGACGACCAACGCGGCGCAGGAGCAACCGACTACGGCAATCGACGAGGTCGTGTTCTGTAATACCTGGGACGGGACGCTCTCCAAGCCACGATCTGCTACGGGGCTCTCTGAATTTCCGGAACTGATCACCAGCTGCTCATCATCGATTCCAGCCCCTTACGGCACCCAGTCGACCAGGAACACATTGAATTCTCCTGGTTGCTTGGCATTTCGGTCCGATACCCAAACGAGATGCTTGCCGTCCGGAGAAAACATGGGAAAACTATTAAAGTGTCCCTCCATGGTGAGACGTTCTAATCCTGTTCCGTCGTCTCGCACCAGATACAGATGAAAACTTGGGCGTCCCCCTTCCCCTCTCGTTTCTATGTTGGAGGAAAAGATGATGCGTGTGCCGTCGGGATGAAAATACGGAGAGAAATTCGACGCGCCGGTCGTTGTGACCTGTTTTTTGCCCGATCCATCGGCATTCATGACAAAAATTTCAAGCTGACCGGGCTCGACCAACCGTTGTGCCAGCAGTTCCTTGTATTTGGCCACTTCGGACGGATCGGTCGGATGCGCGGCCCGATAAACGATTCTCTTGCTGTCCGGTGAAAAGAACGCCCCTCCGTCGTATCCGATATCGTCCGTCAGGCGACGAACATTCGATCCGTCCAAATTCATCGTATACAGGTCAAGATCTCCATCCTTCACGGATGTCCAAATGATGGTCTTTCCATTAGGTGAGATCGTGGCCTCGGCATCATATCCTGGTGATGCCGTCAGCCTCCGCACATCCTGTCCGGCGAGATCGGCAGAGTAGATATCGTAATCGTCGAGTGCCCATCGATAAGCGCCATCCCGTTTGGGTTTTGGTGGGCATTCGGGACCGGCAGCGTGTGTGGATGAGTAGAGCACCCGGCTGTCGCCCGGGAAAAAATAGCCGCACGTGGTTGCGCCCTTCCCGGTACTCACCAAGTGAACGGTCTCGTTTTCCACACCCATCACATACATTTGATAACACCCCAGTCCCGACTCAGTGGGTTTTCGGGGGGAGGCCACTGCTGAATCGCTCATCCAGTTATTGGTCGATTGAAAAATCAGCTTGCTCCCGTCAAACGAAAAATAGGCCTCCGCATTTTGGCGACCGAAGGTCAGCTGGCGGATATTGGCGAGATGCCGTTCCGTAGAACTTACCGACACCACTGACTCCTTCAGCTGATCAGCAGCCAGGGCAAATGGGGAAATACCTATCAATGCACAGAACGCCCATAGCCAGATTCCCCCAGTCTTAGGACGTTGCATCAATCCTTACCTCCTTCATCTCGGGTGAACCCTTCCACACTTCACGTTTCGTCACGGCTCCGTCTTGAAAAATCACGTAACTATGCCATCCATAATAAAAAAGGAACCGCGCCACTTTCTCGACGGCGCCGGGTGTCACGCCATACAGAACCGTGATAATGCTGCCCGGCACATTCGCGCGATGACACGAGAAGAGCACTGCCATCTTCGGACCATCATAGGTCTGATCATCAATCTTGAAACCCTCATCTCCAAGGGCAATTCGGTCACCACAAGACTCCTGCGCCATTGTTTGAACCGCCTGTCGTTGGTCAACTCCTGCCAGCACCAGGATTGATCCGTCTTGAGGAAGAGAATTCTCTTTTAGAGAAATCACCGTCGTCCTAAGCGATTCTGTTCGTTCGTGATCGGCAATGCGAGATACGATCTGCTGCAACGGCGAAGCAGGATCGGAAAACGCCAGAGCCACCGTCTTTTGCTGATCCGTCACATACCCATTCAGCATGGGCGGCAATTGACGTCTCGTCAACCGGCGAAACGTCATGAGGTTGGGATCAAGCTCCACCCGTAATGGTTGATCGGGAACGACGAATTCCGCAACGCTTGTTTGCGAGAGACTAAGCGCGATCGATTTGACTTCCGTCGACCCTTTCATCGCGATTCGGATGGGGATCTTCATCCGAAACGGCTTCCCGCTTTGCTCAATCTGAACCACCAGGCGCCAAGCTTCTCTGCCGCCTTCTGCCGTCACGCGACGAGCGTGGGCATCTTGAAATGACAGTCGTGGGGCTCCGGACTGTTCGACCCATTGCTCGAAAAACCACCGCAAGTCCTGACCGCTTTCTTGAGAAAAGACCTCCTCGATCGATCCCCAATCCGCAGGACGATTGCGATAACTGCTGACGAAGGTTTTCAAACCGCTCCAGAACGGCTGGTCCCCGATTTCCTGTCGAAGGAGGTGAAACACAAAGGCCGCTTTGTGGTAGCCGATGGCATTATCTTTCTCGTCATGTTTCCTAAGAAACTGCGAGACCGCATAATCTGTTTCAGGTCTCACATAAAGATTATACCCATTCAGCATCATTCGTCTTTGTTCCAGAGCTTGCGGGACGTCCTGCACCACCTCATGCCAGTAGTAATTCGCCAAGTAGGTTGTCATTCCTTCGACCCAATTGCCGTGATCATCGCGATTGAACACAGAATTTCCGATCCAGGAATGCACGATCTCGTGACCCAACGCGTACGGTTGGATATAGTGTCGCTTGATGCTGCCGCCGCCGAGTAGCGTGAACGACGGCAGGCCAAGACCGCTCGCAAAAAAATTCTCAACCACTGCGAATTTGTCGAAGGGATAATTTCCTAGGATCCGGACATATGTATCGAGATACTTTGCAGTCGCATCGAGATACTCATCCGCCAATCCGGCATTGTCGGGCAGGAAATGGGTCTGCAGCTCAACCTGCTGCCCAGTCGGGCTTTTCCATTCTCTCGATGTCGTCACAAACTTGTTGGCAACGAGTGTGAACGCTTCAGACTGGTTCTGAACGATCCAGGTTGAAGAGGTCTTTCCCGTGCCCGTCGTTTCGCCTTCTTTACGCCCGGAGGTCACTACTGTCCAGCCTTCTGGAATTTGCGCAGTCACTCGATAAGTACTAAAGGAGCCCGTGATATCTGGATACCATTGACTTTCTCCGCTCAAATAAACACCTTCCAAACCGATATAACCCGCCGTCTCACTGGGTGTTACGAATCTCAAGTGGCGCGGCTCTCTCGGTGGATCATTGATCTGGCCACGATAACTCATAACCAACGTCACCCTTCTGCTACGCTCTTTTGGAAGAGAAACCACAATACGCTGAGCCGTGTTCTCAGAAGGATGCACGCTCTTGAATGGGACGATTTCGTCCGAGTTTCCCTTCCCGTGCGGGACCGAATGCGTCATGGCGACGGACTCGACGCGCAAGGAATGTGCGAGCGTGAAGGTGACCGATGCAACCTGTGGCTCAATCTCCAGTTCGATCTGGTCCCTTGCCACTAGTTCATGAGCAGCGAGGATCAACTCGGCTGAGAGGGTGTGATGAATATTTGTGACATTCTCCTGGGCAAACAAAGGCGAAACGCCCCATGCGTGTGCCATGGAACTCAACAGCAGACCGATAAGACAAGAGCGAAGAAGGCGTTTCCTGATGGGCATCAAGAAGTTTTAGCACTCGCGGCAGACGAGTACAAGCTGGATCGCGGTCAAGAGGCGTTCAAGATCGACCGGTTTTATAAGGATCTCCTGAGGGCCTAAGCTCCAAGCTTCTCGAAGCAACTCCTCATTCTGGCTCCCGGTCATGATGATGATACCGCCCGAGTAACTTTTGTCATGCAGAGCGCGAAGAACTTCGATCCCAGGCATTCCAGGCATGATCAAGTCGAGCACGATCGCAT
>NZ_JBLYIG010000268.1:0-8565 GCF_049222245.1 Nitrospira sp. BLG_2
GGGGCAATTCCAACTCTCTTACAAACTGCGCGTCTCTCAGCACGACTACCAACCCGACTTTGTGGCCGCAACAGCGGATTGCATCTACATGCTCGAGCCGAAAGCCAAGAACGAACTGACCGCCTCAGAGGTATTAGCCAAAAAGGATGCCGCAGTTCTATGGTGCAGCCGCGCTACCGCCCACTCTCTCACCAATGGCGGGAAACCCTGGAAATATGTCCTCATTCCGCACGACGTGATCGCTGAAAATATGACGCTGGTGGGGCTGGTGAAGCAGTTTGTCACAGGTTGATCGCATGTCCTCTTTAACCCATATCAAATAGATCAGAAACGGTACAATCAACTCTGATCGACGTCCCTTCGTCACCTGGCCTGTACGGTGATTCTGCTCCAAAGTTTGTAGGGGTGATCCCTTTGAGGATTTAGACATCCACGAATCTGTAGACGCAGACATGTAGGAAAGATGCAGCTTGCCTCGTTGGTGACGCGCTCACTTCAATGTCATAATTGTGCACCCACCGGAAGGGCTGGCACGTTCATGCCATGATGAATACTCTGGCACTCTTTGCGATTATCTTTGTGCTCAATAGCCTGCCCGCCTTCGCGCCTCCGACGTGGATGGTGTTGTCCGCGGTTGGCCTGTCCAATCCGGATGCGAATCCGTGGCTTACCGCGCTCGTTGCGGCCACAGCGGCTACCGCCGGTAGGCTGACCCTCGCCAAGCTGGCGTTTATCATTGTCAGGCAACGCTGGTTGAGCGCGCGCACCAAAGAGAATATTGATCTGGTAAAAGACCGTCTCGGGACACAACGTGCGATGACCTTCGGGGTCTTTCTCGTCTATACCATTAGTCCCCTTCCATCGAACTCGCTGTTTATTGCCTATGGGTTGACGTCTTTGCCCCTGACGCCGGTGGCTGTGGCAGCTTTTATAGGAAGGTTTGTGACCTATAGTTTTTGGATGGTCATTGCGGTGGAAGTTGCGAATAAGGTCGTGCTCGATCAAGGATCGATCTTTGCCTATTTCGGGGGGTATTTTGTTGTGACACAAGTCTTTCTGCTTGTGCTGGTCGTTCTCTTCGCGAAATTGGACTGGAGGGCTTGGTTCGCCAGCAAGACGCTCCGACTCATCAGCCGAACAGAAACCTCTCACCAGCACTGACTCAAATCAGTGCATAGTCTACCTTGGTCTTCCCTCACGGAACCAACGAGCTCGCTCATGGGTCGCGGCTGAGACGTACTCATCGGTCCAAACGGATAGGCTGAGGTGCAAGATCAACGGTTCCGCGAGTTTTGCCTTGACGCGCGTGCGGTGACGTCTATGAAGCGGCGTTTATCCGCGCGCAACAACTACGATAAGACTATGAATAGTGCAGGGGACAACCGAAGGTTGGAGTGGTAGTTGGGGAAAAGGCGAAGGTATCTGCACGAATTTCTATCGCCCGACGAATGCACGGCGCTGATCCGTGGAGTGAAGGTCTCAACTACGAGATGGAAACCGTCGGGGGCGTCATCGCTGAGGGAGTTAGAAACAATGAGCGGCTCTTGATTGACGATAAATCTTTGGCGGAGGCATTGTTTCAGCGTGCTGCGCCGTGGCTACCTCAAGAAGTCAGACTGGAACCAAATACGTGCTACGAACGGACGTGATGTATAAACTTTAGCCGAAGGACCAGAGTCCTCATTCCACCTACTTTTCCTACCGCGCGACACTAACCTGCGATTCTCGGGCAGACAGACTTTTACGACGATTGTTGGCAATGGTGCGATCGATAATGGCGCAGCAATTGAGGCATTTCCATGCGTAGAAGACGAGAAAGAAATCTGAAAATCGCTCTAACATCATTAACCCCTGGCATTTCGGGCATTGCATGTGTCTCCTCCTAGGTTGGTTGCGTTCCCCTAATGACAAACCTAAGCAAGAGTTACGCCAAACTACGTATGTCAGAATTTCAATGGGTTTACGTGTTACGTAGTACCACGCGGTAACGAATGTTCAGGAAATTGACAGGAAGAAGAACGATGGCCGTCAAGGTTTTGTCAGGTACCCCTTGGCTACGCAAACTCGCTTGACGTGGTAATTCTAAATGTGTAACCATCGGCTACATGAAGAAGGATGACATCGTTGAAGGGGCTTATCTCAAACAAAGGAATGAGAGGTACGGCATACCGGCTGGGTTGATTGGTGTCGTTCATCAAGTCAGCATAGACCGAAATGGAGAATGGGTATTTCTATTGCGGTACCTGGATCACCCTGGGACACGCAAGCCGCATTCGTTGGGAAGTCTGAACCTTCGGGAAAAGGATCTCGATGATTTCGAGCTGATTGGAGATTGGATCACGGCCCAGGCGTTGTTGGAGTCCGCCCCCCGTTCTAGGAAGCTAGCGAGCGAGCTAACGGTGCCCGCAAGACTCCCAGGAAGGCCAGCAAGACTTCGAGCCAGGCAGGCATGGAGAAAGTGGAATCCCAACCAACTTCGATTGTTTGAGGAGTACTAGCGTAGGACGAGCAGTTTACCCGATGAACAGTATTCATAGAGGATGGCAATTTATTGATGAAGGTTGATAGCGAGAAATCAGAATCTTGGATTTGGGGAAGGCCATATGGGAGGCGTAAAATGAGACCATTTCTCTACAGCGTTTTAACGGCATTTATGTGTCTTGGCCTCTATACAATCTTGCAGGCGAGCGCGAGGGAGCGCGACCAGCAGACGGAACAAGCTCAAAAGATTGAGCATTGCAAGCAGGTCAATGAACAGGTTATTCGCGAGTCAGACGAGATTATTGCGAAGGGAAAATTTCCATCGCAAGATCAACAGGACAACTGGAGGCAGCTCAGTGAGCCGTGCAAGGAGGCGAGAGGATAAGCGCGGTGAAGATATCGGCAAGACTTCCTGCAAAGCGTTCCCAAGACATTGTGCTTGGAGGAAGTGGAATATGACACGAGCACGGCCTGGAAGACAGACGCTCTGAGAAGCCATCAGCTTTGATTGCTTGAGGAATACTAGTGACAAGGTTAGGAGATAGAGGGGCAAAGCCCAAGGCCTGGACAAGTCGCCTTTCCCGATCTAAGCTCTGGCCATGTGTGGACGGTTTACCAGACGGCGCCCCCAGAAACCATTGCGAAGCATCTTCAGCTTCCGGACCTTCCGTTGTTCGTCAAGCCGAACTATAACGTCTCACTGTCTCATCAGATCGCGGCGGTCCGGTTGGTTCTAAAGGGGAATTAGATGGTGGCGGTGGGCCGGATCGAACGAGTGACCCGCGGCTTCTCGGGGGCGTCAGCCCTTGAGGCCCCCGTCACAAAAAGAGAGATAGCAAATACCGCCCGGCGTAAAGTTCGATCTTAGGCATCGCTCGGCCTCGCCCCGGGGAACCATTCAACATGTTGATTACCTTGGCGACCGAGATAAATGACCCGCTGGCCACGAAGAAACGTAAAATACCCCTTGACGCCTGCACGAACGGTACGCTCACAGAATGCGCGAAACTTTGTCCGTGCTGTTGGCTATCAAGGATTGCCGCTTTAAGCGCAGTTGCATCAAAGGTGTCTGAGATTGATGGTAGCCCCTCGAACGGGAGCGCAGCCGTAACAGTCGAACCCGCGCGACTGTAGAAAGTAAATGAGTGTGCGGCGTAATCGACGTGATAGTACTCAACGCCTTCGGCAATAAGTTTTCCAACAAACCGGGGGAACGGCATTGAACCGTCTACCGTTGTCTTGGCCAATGAGCTAACTACATCTGCGTCCATAAGATTCTCATGAAGGTTACATTACTGTCCGAGCGCCTAACACTCCACAATACGTCATGGCCCTTGTCATAGTAATGAGCTGCCGCCACAGAACCAGGCTTGCTTCAACCCGCGATTTGTTGATTCCTCACAAGGATACGAACTTCTCGCAAGGAGGTGATTGGACCGAACGGCCGTTACGATCCATGCTAGGCTCAATATTCGACACGTCACAACCTATTCAAGGCCTTCGAAGGGTTACCCTTAGTTGTTCAGAAGTACTTGACATCATCATCTTCCGGGACGCTATGCATTTCCCTAGTACGGCGTTCAGGCGAACTATAATACGTTAATGGATATTAGTATTGAGGGTGGAGATAACTAGGAGGATGCCATGAGAAGAAAGAATCTCGTAACAGTTGGATTTTTATCGGTGCTGACTGCAACCCTGGTATTGACTCCCAGCACCTTCGCTGCCGAGACACAGGGGAAAAAGGAGAGGACAAAGGAGAATGCGGCGCCCAAGAACACGAAGCAAATGGGAGGTCAGGAAAGGGTGGATGTCATGGAGCAACCGCCGAAGAAAGGAGTGCAGTCTGACAGCATGACACCTGGAAAAGAGAAGAGAACGGATGTCATCGAGGATGTAGGCTCCCAAGGCGATGTATACCCATCCACTGGCGGGTCAACGAGAAAGGATGTCATCGATACCATCAGAAACTAGCATCAGAGGCGGGTAGGTATATATTGTCGGGATCACACACATCCTTTCAGTGAGCTGATGTATCGTCCTGGTCCGTAGGCATCCATCGGAGAGCCCACGACGATACAGTCGTCCACTGCCAGGAGATCGCGTGCAACGGTAGTGCACGAAGTTCCGACCCAATCGACCGCGAACTCCCCATCTCAGCGGCAAAGTCGAGCGTTCTCATCAAACCGATTGGGTAGGAGGTTTACTCCACGGTCGGCATCGAGGAAAACTCCCCCTGCTTATAAGGCAGACCCAGAGGTAACTTTATTTCGGTTTGTCCCCCCAGCTAAAGGTTAGGCCCTCGCCGAAGTAGATTCCGCCGAAGGGTAGTCTTCGAGGCTTCCGCCAAAGATGCCTAGCATGGGTGGCGTAGTGTCTGCAAATGATCCAGCCACTGCTGGCCTTGTTGTATCTGTTGTTGTTGTAAAATCCTCTGTAGGTCCCACTGCATTTGTTGTAGCTGTTGGTCCCGGACAGCGTCTTCCCACGGCCGGCCCTGAGCCCCTGCCATAGTGGCCGCCCCTACCGCCCCGCCCAGCACAATTCCAGCCAACACGCCCGCTAGAAATTTCATAGTACCTCCTACGCTTCTAATTTTTGTTCCTACTTTTGCTATTCCCTAAAGTGAATGACCTATGAGCTATTTCACTCGAAATTCTAATCCCTCTTAAGCGGGGGATGGAGTGTGCGGCTAATCAGAAAATCATTAGCAAACTGTTAGCACCTCTTCCTAAACTGTTGAACCACAGAGGCCTGCATTAGACTCAGAGTCTAGCGCCTCGTCTGCCATCTCTTTTGGCGTCTCTTGATGCGTTCAGTCATATGTTTATACAAGTATTCTAAGGGGACACGAGAGATAAATTATGGCAAGACGAACAAAGAAAAGCAGGGCGAGCCTTTTGATCCACACGAAGAAGAGTCGTTCTTGCGCGCCTGAGGAGGCTTAACTTCAATGGCGGGTTTATCGAAGTCCGCCGTGGTGTCGTCATGGGGAAAGAGACGACGACGACATCACACAAGATCGGCCTGTCGATATGAGCCGTCAGCTTCAGGGAAGAATTAAAGCGCTTGAAAGAGATACGCCAGATTGAAGCTATGAATCTCGGCGGGGAGTCTCTCCCGTGGGTCTTCCTGTCTCCTGACCGAGTCCGATGGGATGAACGAAATCTGAGGCGGGGATGGTATCGCTGTCTAGAACATGCCGGTCTTCGAGAAGTCCGGTCCATGACCTTCGGCATACGTTCGTGTCATTGCTCATCAAGCAAGGCGCTCATCCGAAGTAACGTTTAAGAGCAAGCGGGCCATAGCAGTATTCAGGTGACGGTGGATACGTATGGGCATCTGTTCACGAGTCAAAACCGCGAATGGGTCAATAAGCTGGATGAACCCGCCAAGAAGCCAGACGAAAAGCGAGACGGTCTGGCTGTAACCCCGGTTTCAGCGGTTTACGTACCCGGCTCCTGAAGACATCACAGATGAGGTAGAGCTGCGAAGAATCAAAAAGGAAAGTAGATGGTGGCGGTGGGCCGGATCGAACGGCCGACCCGCGGCTTATGAGTCCGCTGCTCTGCCAACTGAGCTACACCGCCACGCCAAAGAAATTAACGGGTTACGGCGTCGTAGTCAAGGTAGATTCGCGCACTGTGCCCGTAGGTAGGAGAACCCCTTCTGCAGTAGTGCCAAGAAGACGAATGCAGGAATGTCGCTGAGCTGGCCGCGAGTCTGAAGCGTATGTAGCGGTCCGTATCGGCATACTCTCAGTGATTCTGAGCCGCGCAACCGCTAGGGCAAAAACGTCTCATACGACAGTTTCGCCATCAAACTCTTCAACCATGCTGAGGAATTGTTGTAAGAGGCGTTGGAAGAATGGAGTGTCCACGAGCATTGCGATACCCCACCCAGCAACGAGAAGGACAATGGTGATGATAATGATTTCCTTATTGGTTAAGGGTTCCGGGGTGTCCTTCATATCGGTCGTTCGGCGAGTGGATAGTTCGGCGCTAGGGTACATGAGCAAGGAACACTGAAAGGCCGCAAGACAAAGATCATGAGCCCGTCCTCCTGATGGAGCGGCGTATTGGCGTATTGTAGGGTAGTACACTGTTGATGCGCAAGGAGTCTTAGAGTAATGCCCTTATACAGTTTACCTATATTGCCTTGGTGTAAACGCTGTAACCACTGACTACATGTCTTCTTAGGAGCGCAAGGACATCCAGTTCCACGAGTGGCTTCCTGTCGGCTTTCGCGCTCCTGGACGTCCCTCACAGGAGGTAGATCTATAGACCTCTACACTGTCATGAGTACACGTACGGCTCTCCATTTAGCTATCCCGCATCAACGGAGCCGAAGTTCGTCACATGGCCGACAAATACGCTATGGACGCCTTAACGGGCACTGCTACCGGACGAAGACTCGAATCGAGGCTCGTATCTATCCCTTCGGCCATTTGATTCGAGACATGAGATAGTTCAGTCCCGCAAAGAGCATACCATCGACTATGCCCAGTTTTGAGGCGATAGTCTAGTGCGAGGCCTTCCGACTCCTTCCTAATGCCACTGATTCCGCTGAGCCCGTAACTGTGCCCGCGAGCGGCTCTATATCATCATTTTCACCTACCAGTAACCAACAAGGTAATAAGGCTAAATATCTTCCATGTATCTGATCAGATTCAGAATTGAAATGGATCCACGTTAGTTCGTCGAGGAAAACAGTCGTGCAATCCCTTACAATCAACGCTACATCTCGCAGGTTCCTCGCGGCCTGTTTTTTGCGCAGATGATCCAGATTTGCAGCAACGCATTGTCCCCATTAATTCGAATCCTTTGGGCCAAAGCTACGGCAGATGGGCCACAGAGTGGGAGCAATGGGCTCTTGGAGCCCCTGCCGCCGTGAGCCCGCTCACGGATCCTACGGGCCAGCATTGCGCTCAGCGACAAGTGGATCGGGTATGGTTTCTAGCCGGCTCAATCATCGGGCCGGTCGATCGCCGGTGTACGGTTCCGGCTGGGAAGTCGTTGTTCTTCCCGCTTATCAATACAGCATACTTCGCATTTTTGAACGACTCTCCGGAGACGCGAACGGAGGAGTTTGTACGCGCCGCCGGGAGTTGCACGGTGCCGGCTCAAATTCGGGTGTGGATTGACAGGGTCCCGGTTCCCAATCCGACAGAATTCTTTACTGGAAGATCGGGCAGTCGATCGCCGTTCTTCAACGTACAATTGCCACCAGGCGGCAACATTTTTGGACTGGACGAAACAGTCATACCAGAGTTACTCCTGAGCCCGAGTGCGGAGCAGGGATACTATCTCTTTGTTCGGCCGCTGTCCCTTGGTAGGCACATGATACGGTGGATTGCTTCGGGATGCACCAAGGTGCCTTGGGCAACGTTTTCTCGCAAGACATCACCTATACCATCTCACGGTGAAATAGGAAGGGTGGGTTGCGGCACATTAAGCAGGTTTTGTTGCAGAGCCTCTCTCAAGTGCACGTTCAGACAGTCGTGATGGAGAGTTATTTAGTCTTGGGGGAGCAGGGGACTTTACGCTCTTGCTCTCCGATGAGCCGTGGGCCACATACCTGGCACGCACATCTGCCTACCACAAAACTGCGGAAAGCTAGCAGTGTCAAAACTTTCTTGGAAAAGTACACTGACCATACGAAGGTCTAAGCACAATCATCCTTCTATGCAATTCGGGTCAGCTCTTTCACCCGCCACTATGCCAGTAACTGTGCCCGCAAGCGACTTTACGGGACATCCCGCCATCCACCGGCAATCAACAAGGCAAAATAAAACCCCTTGTAATCGTTGAGATTACAAGGGGATATTTACATCCATTTGGCTTATGAGCCCGCTGCTCTGCCAACTGAACTACACCGCCACAGCGATTAAATCGCCCGACAGAACGTTGAACTATAACACGCTCGCTTAAAGACGGTATAGATCTACTTGGGACCCGCGCGATTGTTAGGGAGAAATCAGGGTCGTGGCACTGCTCAGGCGCATCACTGCCGGGTATCTATGCCAACCGCCTTGAGTTCGCGAAACAGCGCGCGTGAACTCATTGTGTGCATGCCCTAGTGAAC
>NZ_JBLYIG010000269.1:0-3036 GCF_049222245.1 Nitrospira sp. BLG_2
AAGACGCACGGGGCGCCTCCACAACTACAAGGAAATGTGTATGAACAGTGTTCTTAACAAGAGTGGCAGACTAACGAGGCATGGGAAGGCGATTGCCGGAAGCTGCTACCGATCGGGGGCTTGAAGCCGACGTCCACGTGCGTGGCGCCGCGCCAGAGCTCAGCTCATCCCTCCCCTATGCCTTTGGCAGGATTCGGCGCACTGCCCGCGTGCCCCTTCGCCTCGATCCGCCTCAATATTTGCCCGATCTCCACCGTGGCACTATGCGACTAGCACGTGGCCATGTATCCAAGGCTCCGCGAGCATTGGTTAGGCAATCGGAACCTCCAGGAGATAGATCTCTCCTTTGAGATCGCGGTGCAGATCGCATTGAAAGGTGAACCGCCCCTGCTGCTGAGCGATAAATCGAATCGTCAACGTCTTTCCGGGACCTACATAGAAACCGTCTATTCCCTTGCCATACGATTCGATGCCCTCTCCTTCGCTGTGAACAGCGAGGCCGGCCAGCATCGAGGACGTGAATCCATGGCGGATATTGTCTTCGTTCCGGATGACGATGACGATAGGGAATCCCGGATGAATCGGCGCGGTCTTGGTCCGCAAAAACGTATTGTCCCGGATTGTGATCTCAATGCGTTGCTCCTGCGCTCCCGACGCCGGCGAACTATCATCGACCCATAGGCAGGTCAGCACAGGAGACAGGATACTCATCACGATCAGCGGCATCCAACCGGAAGACAAGGAATTCCTCATGCGATACCCTCCCCAATTGCTGCTCATGAAGGAGCAGGCTGTATTCTACTTTTTGGCGGTCGATCTCCGAAATAATGGACCCGTGACGGTTGCGCGACCGTTCGTTTTCGCGCGGTTCACGCTTCACACTATCGATCCTTCCGTCAATCCACGCTCTGTGGGACGACACGGCGGTGTCCCGGTTCAAACTTCGGACTCTTGATGGTCAGAACGGGACAAGGCGCTTGACGGATGACTGCTTCGGCGACACTGCCGAGGCGGAGTCGCGCCCACCCTCGCCGTCCATGCGTGCCCATCACGATAAGATCGCATCCCTGCTCTCTTGCGCTGTCGAGGATCGAATCGGCCGGCACACCGCCACGGATGACCGTTCCGGTCGCCAAGCCGAAAGAGCTTATCAATCCGGCGAGCTGCTCCAGTTGCGCCCGCCAATGTACCCACTTTGCCTCCATGGATTGCAATCCCGGCTCGGCATCATAGTACATCGGTTCCAAGACATGGACGAGCGTCATCTTGGCGCCGAAGTGGTTTGCCACTTGAATGGCATACTCGACCGCATCAAGAGACGGACTGGAGAAATCCAGCGGGGCCATTACGTGACGGATCGATGGTGTCACGGTGGTCATCGGAACCGCCAGAACAGGGCACGGCGCGTCTCTGATGACACGATCGGCCGTGCTGCCAAGCAGGATCACCTCCAAGCCGGTGCGCCCCCGCGTTCCGACCACGACCATATCCGCCGCGATGTCTTGGGCCGCCTTTTTGATCTGTTCACTCGGAATGCCGACCACCTGCCGCGCTTCCACATCAGTCAGCCCCTCCTGTATCAACTGCTGCTCGATGTCCGCCAGGCGCCGTTCTCCCTCCTTCTGCGCTTGCTCCAGGTACAAGATAGTCGCCGCGTTTGATCCATACCAGAGCGGGCTTTCCGGCACATGGACGACATGGAGCTTGGCCTCATACGCCCGGGTCAGAAAAACGGCATAGTCCTGAGCTTTGCCTGCGCATTCGGAAAAATCCGTGGCACATACGATCCGGTTCATCATTGAGCGATCCATCGATTATCTCCAAGGCATTCGGACGGTTCGGGCACTCTGCGTGGTCTATCCGATTCAACGACGATTCCGACGACGCCTCTTTTGTCTTGCGCGACCACACGCGCCGATGCCGCCGTTTCGATCGCCGCACGGCGGTGATTCAAGGCACTCGGTTTCTACATGATGAGATGCTCTCATGCGGACATTCAAGATGTCTTCCATCCGCATGGTCAATTGAGCCGGGCTTTCGGACGCGTTCCGACCTTGATCGGTTTCATGCGCCTGCGTTGAACGCTTCGGCGCACGGCACGCTCCGTCCCGTCAAGAGCGCTGCCGACCGCAACATCGAGAGCTGCGTCTTGCGCTTCGAACACCACGCTCGGAAGGTTGCTGAGGACCACTTTGATCCGGCACACTTTATCGGTGCCACCGCGAGGGCCATTGACATCCTTCACACGCACACTTACCCGTTCGATAGCATCGGCAAATTTTTTGAGCTTCCTACTCAATCTTTGCCGGATGTACGCTCGTTGGTCCTTGCTGAGATCTATGCCGAGCACTCGGATGTGAGCCGGAACCAACTGTACATCTCCACGGCCGGATTTCCGCTTATCCGCCTTGGGAACCCAGCCCGGGAACCGTGAACGTGAAGAGCTGCGCCGACGCCGTGTTGTTTTCATATCTTCCCTCCCCTATTGGATTCCCGTGATTCCCCCGGCCATGCCCCTTCATTGGGCAAGGCGATAATTTGGCCCCGTTCGGCTCCTGACCGACATGCAAGCGATCAGAGACTGCCGCAACGTTCCTGTCCGCCCGATCTCGTATGTGTGCGGCTTCGTTTCGCGGGTGTTCTTCTGAGTTGACGTCAATGAACCATGAGGTAACCGAGATTGATGGATGAGCCCTACCACAACAGGACATTTCATGAACTAGGGACATTCCTAGGCCGAATAAGAAATGCAGTGCGATTCAGCATCTTGCGCCGTTCTAACACCCGTCATTGCGTCCGATAACCATTCGTTCGGGATGTGCGCGCCTCGACTTGCACGTCGCCCTGCCTGGCAAGTACCTCATGTCTGGTAACCGTCCCTTCCCGCCAAAATCGAAGATCGAGCGTCGCCTTGCCGACCCTGAGCTGACGAACCGTAAGATCCGGCAGCCACGGTGGAAGCATGGGGTCGAGGTAAAGTGTTCTTTTGGGCGCATCGGCCTCAAGCCCAAGGATTGCCCGGAGAAGGTGAAACAC
>NZ_JBLYIG010000270.1:0-3796 GCF_049222245.1 Nitrospira sp. BLG_2
GCGACGAGCCCCTTCTTATGGAACTGCCAGGCGACGGCGCCCGCTTCCGACATATTGCCGTGATTTTTCGTCAGGAGACTGCGAATCTCCGCAACCGTCCGGTTCCGGTTGTCGCTGGTGATTTCCAACAGGAGTGCCGTCCCTCCAGGCCCATATCCTTCCAAAGAAAATTCCTCATACGTCACACCAGGTAGTTCACCAGTGCCCCTCTGGACAGCTTTCTTCATGGTGTCGCCAGGCATATTGGCTTCCTTGGCCTTGGCGATCGCCAGACGCAGCCGGGGATTTCCGTCGGGGTCGCCACCGGATCGAGCCGCAATGGTAAGCTCCCGGATGATTCGCGTGAAGATCTTTCCGCGCTTTGCGTCCTGGGCTCCCTTGTGTCGTTTGATCGTGGCCCAGTGACTATGTCCACCCATGTGTTCCTCCTCTACCCGCCCGAATTCCGTGAGCTGGTCAGAGATCCGATAATCCTGCAATGACTGTGATGATGTAGAGGTAGCACAGGCTTCAGAAAAGTGTCAAACTCTATGCCGGCCTATTACACGACTCTATTCGGAATAGACGAGAAGGAGAAGCCCAAAGAGAATCACGGAGCCAGCCCAAGCCACTTCCGCCCATTTCACAAACTGCCGTGACGCACCAGGCATCCATGACGCCATCGCCTTTGATAAGGCGGCGCCGACTCCCACAGTTCCCAGTAAGGCATGATGGAGCTCGATCCTCTCGCTGGCCGGGTGATTTCCGTGTGAATGGACAAACAACAACAGCCCTCCGATCAGCGTTAAGAAAACCAACGGAGCCGCCCATGCCGGGTGTCGAACCCTGCCGATTCGACGGAGCGTCTCGCATACGGCTATGGCCACCGCTAGAATGCTATAGAGTTTGTGCTCGAGGATTTCCCGATCATCACCGAAAAACGTTTCGACAAAGCCGAGTGAGCCGATCGGCCACGCATCGTGGTCGCTCCAGACCAATAGATAAACCCCGATGGTACCGAGAGCACTTGGCAGAACGAGACGAACCCAAAAAGGCAGCGGAAGCCGTAATGCATAGCCTAACTCGGCAAGCCCAAAGAGCACATCACATAGACCGGCGAAGTGATGATTGAACTCCGAATAAGCGATTCCTTCTGCTGATCCTTCCCAACCTCCCCCGACGTGTTCACCTTGGTGATCATGTGTCACACCTGCTTCGTCCGACACAGCTTGATGGCCTGAGTGTGCTTGTGCGTGTGCTTCTGAAATCCAGGCGAGCGGAACAATGATGAACAGGAGTACGGATATCAGACAAGACCACCGCTCTACGCAGAAGCTTTTCTGCTCGTAGACGCGTAGATAACCCATTAAAAGACGCGTTCCATACACCTATTCGAAATACAGGAGAAGCTGAATGCCCATGACGATCACGAATCCCGCCCAAGCGACCTCCCATCTTTTCACAAGATGATGTGAATCACTGGATGTCCACGAGACCATTGCGTTCGATATGGCAGCCCCAATCCCAAGACTTCCGAGAAGCGCATGGTGCAACTCAATCGTGTGATTCGCCGGATGATTTCCATGTGAGTGGGCAAAGAGCAATAGCGGTCCGGTCACGCCAAGGAACAGCAATGGAGCCGCCCAGGCCGGATGGTGGGCCCAACCGATTCGGCGAAGCGTCTCACTCAGCGCGGCGGTAAAGGCAAACACCCCATAGAACTTATGCTGGAGAATTTCTGGTTCTTGTCCAGAAAATGTCTGAACAAAACTCAATGCCCCGATCGGCCAAGCCTCATGGTCACTCCAGACCAGCAAATAGATTCCGATGATTCCGAGTGCGCTTGGCAGAACGAGACGAGTCCAGGGGGGCAACGGGTAGCGCAGCGCATGCCCTAATTCAGCAAGGCCAAACAGCAGGACAAATAGCCCGGCAAAGCGATGATTGAACTCGGAATAAGCGACTCCTTGAGCAGATCCTTCCCAACTTTCGCCGGTATGCGTACCGTGAGAACGATGCGCGGTGCCTTCCTCATCGGAGATTACTGGGTGACTAGACAGTTGCGCTTGTACGTTGGTCGGCCAGTTGAACGGAATGACGACGAGTATGGAAACCGACAACAAATAGAGCCAAAACTTCTTCATACGAAAGAACTGCTGAACGGATGAGCCAAACAATTTGAAGGCCCATCCAGGAGGCCGGATGGGCCCTCAAGAAACCTTCTTTATGTATGCAGCCTTTGACTACATGAACTTCATGAACTTGTCCTTCGCCTCGTCCATCACTTCCGCAGTGATGGACGACACACCACGCTCCTTCGCCAGCCGCTCGATTTCTTTTCGCGCCATCGGACGGATGAAGTCCGGAATATTTTCGAGTCGTTGTTCAGCCTCGCGTGACCACATCATCCCGTCTGGCGAATCATTCTTTGAATCGTCCATCACTTGCAGCGTGATAGTCTTAAAACCCTGCTTGCGCGCATAGGTCTCCACGCTCCCTTGAACCATCGGCTTCACAAAGGCTGGGAGCCGGTCGAGCTTCTCCTTGGCATCGGTCGTCCAGCTAAATTCGGAAGAAACCGGGCTCGTACCGTTTCCTGGTTTTCCGCCGGCCGTCAGACCCATCTCAGCTACCATCGCCGAGAATGGACAACCACTCGCTTTCTCGGGAGCTTTGGCAGGCGACACAGTAGCTGCGGCGACAGCTGGCTCAGCCGTAGTTTGCTTATTCACTACAGTGGCTGCCTGTCGCGTTCCCGCAAGGGAACGTAACCCTTCCATTGACGCCGCCGGTTCGGCACGAGCACCGAGCTTCAAGCCCAACGCATTCATCATGTTGGTTTCGCCCGCGTTCGTCACCATCGAAAACTTGGCGTTACAAGAGGGGCAGGCAAAAAAGACCCCGAGGGACCCATCTTCTGGTTTCTCCACTTTTTCAAGGCTCATATAGGTTTCGCAGTTGAGGCATACAAATTTCATAAAGACTCCTATTACATCGGCCCAGGTTATTACATCGTCTCGGGCCCGTTACCCTTACGAAAACCTACGCTATCATAATGATTTTCAAGGAGTCAAACCGCTGGGATGAGGTGAACGATCCTATCGAGGTTAGAGGCTTGAAATAGGAACCTGACAGGTATGATCCTAGTATCCGAGTGATTCCTATATCCTGGGAAGTGTCGGTTTCTCTCAGCCACTCCTCGCGACCATAATTCAAAATGACCTCAAACGTTCCATTAGGAAGAAGCGGAAGGTCGATTGTTTTCCCCCCGCCGCTGCTGGGTTGCATTTCCTTTGAAAAGAACCAAGGCTTAAATCTTCTGGAAGAGCTTTGTTTTTGCATGTGAATGTTGATTGCTTACCACTATCCACACAATGGACATCCAGGGTTCCTGGGTAATATAACGTTGCCGCGATCTCAAAGACTTTGTTCGGCTTCCATATGACGCATTCATAGAGAGGCATCTGAAGAAAGATGAAGGAAGCAGATAAGTTACTGATGCCTTTCATGACGAAAACTTGCTGTGACAACCAACGGTGGGGAGTCCGTATTCACCATATTTAGGGCGAAATAGGATGGTCATCTATTCATTTATTTCGGCATCCCACTAAATCGAATACTGAAAGATCGGCTTGGCTCCGATGGCCTGCGCGAGAACACCTCGGCGTTTCAATTCATCGAGGATGCGAGCGGTCGCGACGTCGAAATCCGTGGGGCCGGTGAGAATGACATCAGTGTTCGGTGGCGGCTCTTCTTCGGATTTGCTCATGTGGACGGCGATGACCGGGGCGGGATGGACCAGGGTCCTGATCGCTTG
>NZ_JBLYIG010000271.1:0-3011 GCF_049222245.1 Nitrospira sp. BLG_2
ATATAGGGAATGAGTTCGACTAAGGACTGATCAACAATCGTCTGAATGCCCAACCTCACTGGTGTGGGAATATCGGTCTTGGCCCAGTCTGATAGAAATCGATTCGCACGTGCCTGGGCGATCGAGAGGAGCGGTTTGGTACCGCGATCCTGGTGCGATTGTCTCATCCGCTCGTAGTCATCCCTCACCTCCTTCACGAAGTCTTGCCGCTGCGTGTGGCTCACCAAACTTCCTACAACGCCGACCGCCCGCGAAGCGTCCAACACATGGACCACACCAGGCTCATAGGAGGGCGCAATCTTGACCGCCGTATGGGCCTTACTCGTTGTGGCACCACCGATCAAGAGCGGCACATCAAACCCCTCGCGTGTCATTTCTTTGGCCACATGCACCATCTCATCGAGCGAGGGTGTAATGAGCCCGCTCAGGCCGATGATGTCGGGCTTGTTCTCTCGCGCAGCAGCGAGGATCTTCTCACAGGGCACCATGACCCCGAGATCGATGACTTCATAGTTATTACAACCGAGCACGACCCCGACGATGTTTTTCCCGATGTCGTGCACGTCGCCTTTCACCGTCGCGAGCAAGACCTTCCCCTGTGCCCGAAAATTACCGGTTCGTTTCTTCTCCTCTTCCATGAAGGGCATCAGATAGGCCACGGCCTTCTTCATGACGCGAGCGCTTTTGACGACCTGTGGTAAGAACATCTTGCCGGAACCGAATAGGTCCCCGACGATGTTCATGCCTGCCATCAACGGCCCTTCGATGACGTCCAAAGGCTTGGCGTATTTCTGACGAGCCTCTTCGGTATCTTGGTCGATATAGTCCGTCATGCCTTTCACAAGCGCATGGGATAGCCGCTCCTCTACAGTGCCCTTCCGCCATTCATCATCCTTGGCAATCGATTTCCCTTTCGCCTTGACGGTCTCGGCAAACGTCACCAAGCGCTCGGTCGCATCCGACCGCCGGTTGAGCAACACGTCTTCGACAAGTTCGAGCAAATCTTTTGGGACCTCCTCGTATACGGCGAGCTGACCGGCATTCACAATGCCCATATCAAGCCCGGCTTTGATGGCGTGATACAGAAAGGAGGCATGCATCGCTTCTCGAACGATGTTATTGCCACGGAACGAAAAGGAGATATTACTGATGCCCCCGCTGACCTTCGCGCCCGGCAGGTTCTGTTTGATCCAGCGGGTCGCTTCGATGAAATCCACGGCATAGTTGTTATGTTCTTCAATTCCCGTCGCAACGGTCAACACATTGGGATCGAAGATGATATCGTGCGGGGGAAAACCAACCTGCTCGGTGAGGATCTTGTACGAACGTGCGCAGATCTCTTTCCTCCGTTCCAGCGTGTCGGCCTGCCCCTTCTCATCGAAGGCCATAATGATGACCGCCGCGCCATAGCGACGGATGATGGTCGCGTGTTCGATGAATTTCTGTTCGCCTTCCTTGAGGCTGATACTGTTGACGATAGCCTTGCCTTGTATATTCTTCAGCCCGGTTTCCAACACTTCCCATCTGGAGCTATCCACCATGATAGGCACTTTGCAGATATCGGGCTCCGAGGCAACGAGCCGAAGGAACTTTTCCATCGCCGCCTTGGAATCAAGCATGCCTTCGTCCATATTCACATCGATAATCTGGGCGCCACCCTCTACTTGCTGGCGTGCCACTGATAGTGCCGCCTCATAGTCACCGGTCAGAATCAGCTTGGCGAACGCAGGTGAACCGGTGACATTCGTTCGCTCCCCGATATTGACAAAGTTCGAGTCAGGCCTGATGGTCACGGCTTCGAGACCACTCAAACGCGTGTAGGGTTCAACCTTCGAGAGTGCGTGCGGCTTCACGCCACGCACAGCTTCGGCAATACGCTTGATATGGGCCGGCGTCGTACCACAACAGCCCCCGACGATGTTCAGCCATCCATTCTCCGCCCACTCACGCCGTCGGGGGGCCGATGTGTCAGGTGTTTCCGGAAATCCAGTCGGCAGCAACGGATTCGGGAGACCGGCATTGGGGTGAGCGCTGATATGGATTGGCGCGATGTGCGCCAGTTCTTCGAGCAGCGGACGCATTTCCTTTGGACCGAGCGCGCAATTCATCCCCACGCTCAACAACGGGACATGGGAGATGGAATTCCAGAAGGCTTCGACGGTTTGACCGGTCACACCACGATTGCTGCCCGCCTGGATGAACGTCACCGATGCCATGATCGGCACCTGGCGTGCGCCGGAAGCGAATGCCTGCTGGATTGCAAAGAAGGCGGCTTTTGCATTCAACGTGTCAAAAATGGTTTCCACAAGCAGGAGATCAACACCACCATCAAGTAACCCCTGAACCTGCTCACCGTAGGCTTTGACCAGCTCATCATAGGTTGTCCCGCGAGCAGCGGGACTGTTCACATCAGTGGAAATCGACGACGTCTTCGTCGTCGGACCGATCGCCCCGGCGACAAAACAACGCCGTCCCTGCTGCGCCCGTTGCACGGCCTCGACCGCCCGCTTGGCACATTCCGCTCCTGCCTTGGACAGTTCGTAAGCCAGTGTCCCCATCCCGTAGTCTGCCAGGGAAATGGCTTGAGAATTGAACGTATTGGTTTCAATGATATCGGCACCCGCTTCCAAGTACTGCCGGTGAATCTCTTCAATGATCGCGGGTTGGGTAAGGTTGAGCAGGTCATTGTGGCCCTTCACATCCTTCTTCCAATCTTTGAACCGCTCACCTCGGAAGGCCGACTCATCCAGCTTCCGCTGTTGAATCATGGTCCCCATCGCTCCATCGAGGATAAGGATACGCTCTTGCAACAGAGCCTGAATGGACGCGTCGTGATGTATCGACATGATCACCTTCATTATGCCATTTGAGTTGGTCGTGCTCCGTTCGCGATCATACTGGAAGGCATTCTAAGCGAGCAAGCATGACCATTTCTTGACAGGCATTTAGAGGGATGGCTACGATGCCAGGTAATGCCGGTCTTGTTCATCCTACGAGCTGCGATATACATT
>NZ_JBLYIG010000272.1:0-6122 GCF_049222245.1 Nitrospira sp. BLG_2
CTGGTGGTCACAGATTGCAAGGGTAGTCTCTGTTGAACAATTGCTTCTTTGCTGCCGACCCGGTTGAGGTAAACCATGAGAATTCTGCTCGTTGAAGACGATGCGGACCTTGCGCAATTCATCAGAAAAGGACTGAAGGAAGAGCACTATGTGGTGGACGTCGCCGCCGACGGCGAAGCCGGCTTGGCGTTGGCTCTGGACAATTCCTATGATCTGATGATCCTGGACATCATGTTACCCAAGCTTGACGGCCTGACCCTCTGCCGCCGCGTCCGCGACCAAGGCATCTCCACTCCGGTGCTGCTATTGACGGCGCGAAACACCTTGGAGACGAAGGTCTCCGGCTTCGATACAGGCGCGGATCAGTTTATGCCGAAGCCGTTCGCCTTCGCGGAATTGCTGGCCCGGATCAGGGCGCTCTTGCGCCGCGGGAACTCCCAGCAAATTGCTCATCTTCAAGCCGCCGACCTTCGATTGGATCCCGCTTCTCACCGTGTCTGGCGCGCAGGACAGGAAATTTCCCTGACGAATAAGGAGTATGCTCTGCTGGAGTTTCTCCTGCGGAACAAAAATCGCGTGCTTACCCGGACCGCAATCATCGAACATGTGTGGGACATCAGTTATGACCCCATGACAAATATCGTCGATGCCCACATTCGAGCCCTCCGCGCGAAGATCGACCGCGACTTTTCGCCGCCCTTGATCGCCACCGTGCGCGGCGCCGGGTATATGCTCGAAGAGCCGGAAGCCTCTGCATGAAATCCCTGCGCAGCTTGATCAGTTGGTCCGCCTTCATCTTGATGGCAGGGCTCATCGTGTTTTCTGCGCTCGTGTATGCCGCGAGCGAGATCTTGTTGCACCGTTTCGTGGATGGACGGCTGCTCGTGTTGGCGGGAACCCTGGCAGAGTTTGTGGAACAATACCCCGAATCCTTTGAACAGATCGGCAAGGACACCGCCCCGACCAACGAATTGACCCAAAGCACGATGGAACCGCACGTATTGCCCGACGTGACGCATGCCCTTCGCGTTTTTTCAACCGACGGCTCTCTCTTGTGGAGGAGTCCTCACGCAACTGTGCAAAGGCCGCTTCCTCCTCATGTACTGGAACAGGTCCGTCTTAAGACGATCCTGTTCGAGACACTCGACGCGGCTGATGGGACGCCGGCGCGACACCTGTTTCTCTTCCTCGTGGGCAAGAACCATAAGCAGTATATTCTGCAAGCCGAGGCCTCGTTACTCCATTACAAGGAAACGCTGAATGGCCTTGTGTTTCTGCTCACCCTCGGATCCGGAGCCACTCTTATCCTGGCCTGGGTCGGCAGTCTCTGGCTGGCAAAGAAAGTGATGGCCCCGATCGAGGCTTTGTGTGCGGGAGCCGAGACGATGTCGGAAGCCGACCTCGAGAAACGCCTGGCAATGGATTCACCCTATCGAGAATTCCGTCGCCTCACCCAGGCTGTCAATGCGGTGTTGGACCGGTTCCAACGAAGCAGCGAGGTTCAACGGAATTTTTGCGAAATCGCCGCCCACGAGATGAAGACGCCCTTGACCATCCTGCAGGGAAACCTGGAAGTGGCGCTCATGAAAGCACGAACCGCCGAAGAATATCGCGAGGTACTGCTCAACAACCTCCAGCAAGTGGATCGGCTCATCGCCTTGACCCGCCCGCTGTTGACTCTCGCGAAATTCACCAGTAGCAAACCTCCGGTCAATCTTGTGCCCCTGGCCCTGGAGCCTCTGATTCAAGAAATTGTGGATGAGTTGACTCTGCTGGCCGATGACCACCAGATTACGTTGACGTTCAAATCCCAACCGGTTCCATCGGTTCTTGGTGATGCGCAATGGATCAAACAAGCGCTGATCAATCTTCTGGATAATGCGCTGCGCTACACCCCATCCGGTGGAGCGGTCTCCGTCCGTCTGCAAGCGATAGGTTCGGAAGTGGCAATGTCGGTGGAGGACACAGGCCACGGTATCGAGCCGGAGAATATTCCCCATCTTTTCGAGCGATTCTACCGCACTGATTGGGCCCGGGCTAAAGATTCCGCCGGTACCGGCCTTGGATTGCCCATCGTGAAGGAAATCATGGATGCCCACGGCGGTAGCATTTCCGTCAAAAGCGAAGTCAACAAAGGCTCCGTCTTCACCCTACGTTTGCCAACCCTCGCTCAGCAAGCGGCTCCTGCCTAGCGGTTCACGAAACACGTAGTCTCGTCCGATTTAACATCGAAATGATCTCCCCATAGGCCGGCACCATGCTCCCCCGTGACGGCCTCTAGCAGAGACTGGTGAGTCGCTCTCACCAACAGGAAAGAGAGAGAAACGAGGCCGACCCACACAGTGACAACATCGGCAGAAACTGTGTCCACGAGGAGAATGAAAAGATCTTCACCGTGGGTTCATTCTTATTTCACTTCCGGCCGCTATTCTATGGAACACATGGCAAATATACTCACTGCTTCAATGGTGTGTTGTCCTTACGTCATGGTCGGCCTCGGACAGGCAATTATAGTAGGAGCGCACTCGGCTGGGAGAACAGTCCATGCCACAGCCGAGGCCGCAGTGTGGGAAATCCCTCTCGCCACATTTGATAAAGAAGTCCAGACATCACGCACCGACGACAAGCGCGGCAAGGTTTGCTTTATACCCGGGTGTGCCGTATTTGCGTTGCGTTGAGGCGTCAACGACATGCTCGAAGCCCTGGAATCCGTACGAATTTACCTGGGCGTATTTCTTGATACATGTATTTTTTGATACAGAATGAATGGATCTTCACCGTGTCTTCATGTTCCCTTCACGTGGAAGCCTTATCATCACTTGTACCGAGGTAAGGCAGAAGGTCGCGTAGGCATAAGCATGGATAGGACGAGGAGACATCACATACAACGTCAGGAGGATATCATGGAAATGAGATGGAGATGGATCATGGGATTCTTGGGCGTGATGGCGATGACAGGAGCTTTATATGTTCCCAATGCTGTAGCAGGGGACCGACGGGCAGATCTCATTGGAACTACAAAAGGAATGTCAACTCAAGTGGACAGCAACGTTCCACCCACTAGCTTTGCCGATGCCCGACAAACCGACGTGAACGAAAACTTCAGTGTGATGGTGCCGTTGAACACTGTGGAGGATAAGGGATACAAGGGGAGGGTGGACGTCATAAGCAGCCTTAAGCCCGGCGGTGAGCGATACCCCTACAGCAATCCTATAAGTCATTGATCACAGAGATTGACGCGGGCTGAGAGAGGCTAGACGGTTTTCTTAAGATCCGATAGCCATCCGGGAACAAGACACAAGACAAGAGAGGAGTTCCTCAAGCCATTCGGAGGAGCTCTTCGTTGTCGAGCAGTATATTTAATTAGTGTCATATAGGTAGAAGGAGGTGAAGGTGATGGCAATATTCATTGCATTGCTGGCGCTGACTGCTGTTTTTGGAGCGATGTATAAAGTAGCATTCATTGACGGTGAATAGGGCCGTTGCTCTCATGGGTCAGAAAGGGGAGGGCATTGTTCCTTCGATAAGAGATATGACGTCGACCCATGATAATATTGACGCATGTGAGACGCGCCGTGTCAGGTATCCGCTTCCCATGGGTGGCTACACGGCGTGCCTCTTTGTTGTGTCAGTCTAGTACCATAGAAATGGGTACTGTGACTTCTCGATAATCTTTTTTTTACCAATAGTGAGCTTTCACCCTACTGTCATCTCCTGATCGCCGGATCACTTGCTTCGAACCTGTTGCCGCTCTCAACATTGGCGGGCGGCAAACTCATCATCTCGCATCCCTCTGATCCCTATCATAGAGGATTCTGGCCATGGCATGGACCCTGGGCAGCTTCGATGCAACCGTCTCTTCAGCGAAGGGGAATTATCTTCGTGAATCCCGATCGCCTGAGCGAGGTTGACCATTACGTGTTGGTCGAGGAAGAAAGCAGCCACCCTGACAGGGGTGGTCTTACGACAGTTGAAAGGGGATTGGGGGGCAACTCGCTCTTCCTGCGCTGAATCGACGAGATGAAAAGGTCCCTCTGACGAACCAGGATCATATTTTGGGCCGGGTCGTGCGGTTGAGGAAAAATCTTTGAAGAACATTCTAGAACATTGGCGATCGGACATGGGGAATCATCAATCGGCAAAGTGCATGACGGTCGCCGACGTCAAATGAAGTTATGATTCAGCAGAATTATGGAGGACACCATGAGTATCGTTGGCGTACCAGTCGGAGGGTTGAAGACCGTTGGGCAAATCGTAGGCACCAACTCCCTCATGTTTCGAACGAACCAGAATTGCTTAGCCATCGCCGCTGAGTTGTTGTCTACTCACACACCGGGTGCCCCAGTTGTCGATAACAAGGGGAAGTATGTCGGTTTTATCAATGAGTTCGACGTCTTGAAAGCGTATGAGGCCGGGAAGGACCTGAGTACCCTCACTGCCGAGTCCATCATGCGACCTGGTCCCATAGCGGTGCACGCTTCTACTACGATTGCGGCCGCTGTTCAGATGATGGAGGAACAGCATGTGTTGAATCTCCCCGTCGAAATTGACGGGAAAGTGGCCTACTCGGTGAGTCGCCATGATCTGCTGCGCGCCTCGATCGGACTGGGGCTTGGAATGGGCCTTGACCCCTAACGCAGTCCAAGGGCTACATGAGCCGTACGCCGTGACCAGCCTAGGGATGCTCCAATTCTTCATACCTTTCTTTATGGAGGCTTCCCAACGGCGTACTCCACATGGTTCTGAGTCGTGGTTGCAGGCTGCAGTTGCCCATAATCTAAAGGATTGCGCGCACCTGGTCGGTGTTGCGGTGGCCCTCTTGAAAAGCGGATCCCGATCTGAAAGTCCTTAGAGCACGGCCCCCATCACAGCCCTACTAGTTCTCCGACGCATAGGGAGCTTTGTTTATTAGTGGTTCCCATACCCTGTCACTGAATTATGAAGACTTCTTCACGTTTTCATCATGAATCATTCATGTTCAAGCCTTATAGTCTCTTGGTGAAGGGAGGTGAAGAATGATGATGATATTCTTTGCATTGCTCGCACTAACCGCGATTTTCGGAGCGATGTACAAGGCGGTATACCTTGACGCTGAATAATGATTCAACCATGCGCGCCGTGTAAGGCGCGGGCTGCCCATGGACGGCCACACGGCGCGGTTTCTTGTTGGTCAGTTTGGGTCGGTAGAGGGGAAGTGGAGGTTTGGGACCGCTGACACTGTCAAAGCGAAAAAGGTATTTCGATTCTACTTTCGCTCTTTGATCGCCCGTTCTACTTCTCGGCCCGCTTCACGAGTTTTGATCGATTCTCGGCGATCATGCTGTTTCTTCCCCTTGGCTAATCCCAGTTCGACTTTAGCTTGGCCTCGCTCTGTGAAATAGATTCGGAGCGGGATCAGCGTGAGACCTTTCTGCTGTGTTTTACCCAGGAGCTTGTTGATCTCTTTTCGATGAAGGAGCAATTTGCGGGTCCTGATCGGATCATGATTCATAATGTTGCCGTGACTATAGGGACTGATGTGGCAGTGATGGAGAAAAACCTCGCCCTCTTTGACGCCCGCATAACTGTCTTGTAAGTTCACACGCCTCTCCCGAAGTGATTTCACTTCGGTGCCCTTAAGGACAATCCCGGCCTCGAACTTTTCTTCGATAAAATAATCGTGGTAGGCCTTTCGATTGGTGGCCACCACATTCCGATGATCTTCCGCCTTTTTAGCCATGACCCAACACCGATGCCTTGATCTATTTCTCCGTTACCGCCTATGATGCCATATGGCCGGTCCCAGCACACTTGATTCCTGCGGCAGCATACTTGCCGGTCTTTCCAAACGGCTTGGTCTCGAATCGAGGCTGCTGGAACTTCGTTTGCGGCATCGCTGGCGCGATATCGTGGGCGAGCCCATGGCTTCCCACACCCGGCCTGCCCAGATTCGCTTCAAAAAGCTTTACCTGATCGTCAGGAATTCCGTCTGGCTGCAACAACTGACGTTCCTCAAACCGGCGCTCTTGGCGAAGCTGCAGGCAGAGTCAGGAACGGAGTCTGTTACGGACATTGCGTGTCGCATTGGAGAGATTCCCGATGAAACGGAGGCTTCTCCTGCAAATCTCGCCACCGATCTCGAG
>NZ_JBLYIG010000273.1:0-1973 GCF_049222245.1 Nitrospira sp. BLG_2
TGCCGGCTGCCGAGCGCCATGTAGGCCTCACAGCCGATGATCGGCTTGATGCCCGCGTCTTTGGCCTTCCGATAGAACTCGACCGCGCCGAACATATTGCCATGATCAGTCATCGCCACAGCCGGCTGATTGAACGACTTAATCTGCCGGACCAGCGGCTCGATCTGATTCGCGCCGTCGAGAAGACTGAATTGGGTGTGGAGATGAAGATGGACGAAGGACGAAGCCATGGCGGAGGATTCTATGGTGATGGGGAGGGGAAGTCAAACGGTGGAGGAGAAGTCTGATTCAGCCGTTTCCCTCTGAGATTTCTGATGGTCATAAATGCGGGCATACTGCACCTGCTTTCTGGAACTGCGAGGAGCTGATTGACCCAATAAACCTTTTCGCTAGGGTATAATATGTCGTCTTTCTCGAAAGTTATGTGATTTATTTGCTCTCGCAGGTCAATGCCGCAAGGCGAAAAATGGCATGAAGCTCTGTTACGAGGGTTTAGTCAGTCCTTCGCAGCAATAACGGAATTATGCCGGTCTGCATAATACGCCAACGCTGTGCTGTAGATAGCGGTGACAAGTCCATCAACACAAGAACTGGACGGGGTTGATGCGTGGTTCCTGATAAAAGGTGTCAGGAACCTTTTATTGACACGAAGTGATCATTCCGGGTACCGTGCACGGTCATGGGACGTCCGTTACGAGCTGCAGTCGGGGGTATGATCTATCATGTCCTGAACCGAGCGAATGGCCGACTACCGCTGTTCGAAACGCCCGCCGACTATGAGGCTTTCGAGAAGGTGCTTGGCGAAGGGCATGATCGGTTCCCCATGCGGACATTGGCCTACTGTCTGATGCCAAACCACTGGCATCTGGTGCTGTGGCCGCGGCGAGACGAAGAGCTTTCACGATTCATGGCGTGGGTGACGCTGACACACACCCAGCGCTGGCATGCCCATCGGCAGTCTGCTGGCGCGGGCCATCTCTATCAGGGGCGGTTTAAATCGTTTCCCGTGCAGGCGGATGAGCACTTCCTATCGGTGTGTCGGTATGTCGAGCGGAACGCCCTGCGAGCCAACCTTGTAACTCGTGTGGAAGAGTGGCGCTGGTCCAGTTTGTGGCGGAGAGGACAGAACAGGACCAATGCAACGGCTGTCTTGTCTGAATGGCCGGTGGCTCGACCTCAAGGCTGGGTGAAGTGGGTGAATGAGCCGCAAACGGATATGGAACTAATAGCGCTGCGTCGGTCTGTCTGTCGAGGGCAACCCTTCGGTTCGGAGGACTGGGTGCGACGTACCGCGAACCGGCTCGACTTGGAGGGAACTCTCAGAGCGCGCGGGCGGCCAAAGATCACAAAAGGTTCCTGACACCTTTTAGTCTAGTCTTTCCAGCTAGTCCAATAGGAGTGAGTCTACCGCCATCCGATGTGACCGCGTAATTGAACATGACCGCTTCCGGGAACGATCGAACCAATCTCGAATGCCGGACAGCCGCTTTGCTTAAGGCTGTTCAGCGTGGCCTCGAGTTCGTCACTGGAGACAACGAGTGCCATGCCGACACCGAGATTGAAAGTGCGCAGCATGTCGGCATCAGAGATCGAACCGGCTTCGCGAAGAAGATTGAAGATTGCTGCTGGACGATATCTCTCCAGGCGCACCGCGGCGTCGACATTATTTGGTAGGATGCGGTTTAAATTTTCGGCGATACCTCCACCAGTAATATGCGCAGCGCCCTTGATCGCTTTCATTTCAAAGAGAGGCTTCAAGGCTGGATAATAAGGCCGGTGAACGTCGAGCAGGACGTCAAGAACTGGTCTTCCATTCACCTCGGTCTCCAGCAGACCTGGATTGTCGGCAAGCACCCGCCGCACCAGTGAGTAGCCGTTGGTGTGGAGTCCGCTCGACCCCAGGCCGACGATGACGTCACCTTCGGCGATGGACCTGCCATCAACAATCCTATCTCTCTCGATGATGCCGACGA
>NZ_JBLYIG010000274.1:0-1867 GCF_049222245.1 Nitrospira sp. BLG_2
TACGGACCCGACACCGTCCGATGGACGAATACGATCAAACGAGAGCGGCGCGCCATAAAATCCATCACGACTCAATGGGTCGTTTTCACCGGACTCAAAAAACACGGTTTTCCTCGAGACTCGGCCGTCTTTCATCTGCCCGTGAAAACCACGCCTGAAGCACCGGGGATGGTAGCGGACAGAATTCCGTTCACAACCGAAACGAGCCGGGCACTTCCTGACTCGCTTGTCTGGTGGGGTCCTGACGATCAACCGGGGACCTTGACGGCGGCGGCAGCGCAAGCCGCTGCGTTTCCGGAATTACGCGATCGCGTCGCCATGCTTAATCGCATCTTGATCATCGACCCGCACCAAGTCGATGCGCTCACGATCCTGGCCGGAAATCTTCATGCCGTCTTGCTTCGGCAGGCCGCCCAGGGCCACAAACTGAACGTCAAGGATCCGTTATTATCGCTGGCCGTCAATGAGTTCTATTGGAACATCTATGCGGCCGCCGGTCGCCTCGACCTGGCGAATGCCATGGAAATGGGTGGATTCTCGCAACCGACCCCGGCCGACTTCCTGTATCGACTGTTGCCTGCACTGGAAACCCTATCGAAAACCCGTCCTGAGCAGTTGGATCACCGCTTCCGGCTCGGTATGGCTTATCGCTGGAACAATGACCAGATTCCGATGATCGAGACGTTCGAAGCGCTGGTCAGAGACATTCCCGCCGACAAAAAGACGCCCAGAGCCGAGGCGCTGGTGCAGTTGGCCTGGTCGCGTATCAACAAGGTGGCTTGGAATAGGAAACGGCACGACCCGGACAGTGTCCGAGCGTACGAGGACGCTCAGACCTCATCGGCCATTGCCGAGCTGCCGCTCGACAAGTTTCTCGCGGAATACACGATGGCCTACAGCATGATTTTCATGCCGGACTACGGGGATAAACACCAAATGCTACGACATCTCACCGAGGCCAAACATTGGTTTGATGAAATACCTGGGAAAGATGATGAGGTCTGGCGTTATTTCCTCCATAGCGAATTGCTGAAAGCCGTACTCGACGCCGATCCGATGTTCCAGCCCATCCTGGCCTCGGCAGAGAATCCGAAGGGGTAGTCACCTCATTGTATCAATCGTCACTACATCAGCCACAATGCCGGATGAACTCGGGACTCGTTAAAGTCCGCTAGCGGCCAAGAACGGAAGTTCGGCGCCGAGATCGCCACGCCGTAAAGCGGTTCTCACAGCCCTGTCGCATGAACGTTCGCCATAACTGGGCCAATAGAACGGAAGCTGCCATACCCCGCCACACGCCGCCTCTCCTCTATTGACCAGATCTGGAACCGTGCCTCTCAGATGTCAGCCTCAGCGCTGAATAGCATCGGCGTCGTGCCTGTCACATAAACCTGTTATCCTGCCGCGCTCAGGTTCACCTCAGCATACAGGAGTCCATTCCTACGAGGGGCAATGGAACGGACGGTGCGATACACCGCCATATGTTCAATGGTGATCAGGAACGAACGGCGCGGGACATGCTGAACCCACGCAACCGTCATGAAGCATTCCAACGTGCCCACGGGCTATCAGCCAGTCACTGAGAATGCTTCCGCTACGCAAAGTACGTGTTGTCTCCAGGGATCGTCAGCGCGGTATTTTCAAACGGTTAGAATCGATGTGACGCAATATAACCGCTTCCGTTCCATTGCCCCTGGGACGACAGCTTGCCGATACTGTTGCAGAGCAGCTATTCTGAATCACTGGCATGACACGATCCGGCGTCATATTTTATCCTTTCCATCTGTGCCACGAGCGCACCTTGCAGTGGCTGCTGGAGCGGTATCAGCAGGTGCATTTCCGGGACTATATGGCCATACAAGTCAGT
>NZ_JBLYIG010000275.1:0-1826 GCF_049222245.1 Nitrospira sp. BLG_2
ACAGTGGAAACCGCGGCGCCGGATTTAGCCGTGCGCTTCATCACCTTTCCCGGGACGCCCTTTGCCGGTCCGCACCACTATATGGTCTTCATGCGGGGCCAGACGCCATTGACCGGGCGATTGTTAACGCCGATGTTGGTCCATGCCGAGACGGCTCAGGTTAGTGATAGCCGTCACCTTCCCTGGTACCTCACAGCGTTGCTGTTGTCGCAGCCGCTGCACTTCGGCGACTATGGCGGCCTGCCTCTGCAACTGTTGTGGTTGGTGCTGGATCTCATCACCATCGTGGTCCTGATCAGTGGCTTGTATCTCTGGTGGCAGAAGCGCAAGAGTTCCGCGGAGGATTTATTGATGCAGACGGAGTGGGCTGCAAAGAGCGATTATCCATTGGAGCCGAGTGCGGAGGCCCGATGAGTGTTCTACAGACAACCAGGCAGATCTGGGCGGCACCGATTGTGTTGGGCATTGTCAGCGCCATTGGGTTGGTATCGGCCCTCTTGGGCGACGGCATCTGGGATGCTCTGTCCTGGATGGCGTTCACCGCTCCCATTGCTGCGATCCTCTGGGCGATCGCACGCGCCATTTCTCACTCGCCCTCTTTATGATGCGCCCGTGAGGCCCAGGTCGTATCAGCACAGCCGGTGCCATGATGCAATTTGTATATAAAATCCAAACGCATCGCGGGCATTGCCGCGAATCGGCGGGCGCATCGACATCCCTGTCCGTTTGTTTTTGGAGGCTGATATGAGTGACACAATCGAATCTGTCTCGGCGCTAGAGGCCTGTATTGGTAAGGTTCCGTGGCCCATAGATTTGAAAGTTATCGATCATCTCGATGAAGGAGCATTGCGATGGATCGCTGCGTCGCCGCTGCTCTTCGCCGCATTCGATCATGACAATCACATAGGTGGTACGCTTGCGGGCGGCCCTCCTGGTTTCGCGCATCCGATCGATGCGTCGAGGCTGAGATTACCTGTGGTCGCACTAGACGAACCGAACCTTGCCCGCGTAGGGTGTGGTGTCGGAGCATTGTTCGTGGCGCCCAACATTGGTGAAACGCTGAGGGTGAACGGCCGCGTCGTTGCCGTCGGCAGTGGGGAGATCGAGATCGCCGTGGAAGAATGTTACATGCACTGCGCGAAGGCGTTGCTGCGCTCGAACTTCTGGGCTGCCTCGCCTCGGTCCGAAGCTCCCGACGATGCCTCGGACTTTCTGACTGCAAGCCGCTTCATGGTGCTTGCAACAGTTGATAGACAGGGACGCGCCGACGTCAGTCCGAAGGGTGATCCGCAGGGCGCGCTGATCCGCCTGCAAGACGGCCGGGTCTGGTTTGCCGATCGTCCAGGTAACCGCCGAACCGACAGTTTCCGCAACATTCTCGTCCAGCCACGTATTGCAGCGGCCATCCTGATTCCAGGTTGTACCCATGTCGCCATGCTGTCCGGCATCGCGCGGCTCACCACCGACGCGGCGATGCGCGCCGACTTTTCCGTTTCCGGCAAGACTCCGCTGCTCGTGACCTGTATCGAACAGCCGACGCAGGTGATCTTTGAGAGCCATGCACTGGCTCAATCGCGGCTCTGGCCAGCCGCACCACCAACAGAGGGGCTTAATCCCGCTGAAATGTTCGCCGCACATGTCAAGCTCAGCAAGGCGCGTGGTCTGCAGGCGAAATTGATGCGCGTAGCGGTGGCGGTACCGGGCTTAATGAAAAAGGGCTTGCAGCGCGATTACCGAAGCAATTTGTATTGAGTCGACATCAAACGATAGAAGCTGCACCGAGAGACGGCTGAAGTCTCGGAGTCAATTTATCGGCCTCGAAACCC
>NZ_JBLYIG010000276.1:0-6599 GCF_049222245.1 Nitrospira sp. BLG_2
GGAATGGGGCGCGGAAGAATTCGATGTCACCCATGTGACTCGCTTGAGCGATGCCTTTGCACGCCTGGCCCGCGCACGTTTTGATGCCGTCCTCTTGGATCTCTCACTCCCGGACGGTTATGGACTTTCGACCGTGCGTCAAATGCAAGCCGCGAATCCGACGGTTGCCATCATCGTGCTCAGCGGGCTCAGTGACCAGACGCTCGCGCTACAGGCTGTCCAGAACGGAGCACAGGACTATCTCGTCAAGGGAGAGGGTCCATCGGAGCTATTGGCCCGCTCAATCCGCTATGCCATAGAACGCAAACGGGCCGAAGAGCGGCTGACCTACCTGGCCCAATACGATCAGCTGACGGGCCTTGTGAACCGCACCTTGTTTCGTGATCGCCTTATCCAAGCCATGGCGCGGAGTAAACGGCTTCAACTGCCCCTTGGTCTCATGCTGCTCGACTTGGATCAATTCAAGCCGGTGAACGATACCATGGGTCACGATGTCGGCGACCAACTTTTGAAGGCCGTCGCTGAACGACTTCAGGAGTGTGTGCGCGAAGTGGACACGGTCGCCCGCATGGGAGGAGATGAGTTCACGATTATCCTTGAAGGCCTGACGTGCGAAGAAGATATCACGCTTGTCGCGCAACGGATCACCACGTCATTGGCCGAGCCATTCCACCTTGGAGAGCATAGGCCGTTGATCGGAGTCAGTATCGGTATTACCGTCTACCCGACCGATGATCATGAAGTCGATGAGCTCTTGAGGCATGCCGATGCCGCAATGTATCGGGCCAAACAGCGAGGGGGCAGCTCATTTCAGTTTCACATTCCCGATGATTCCCCGTCTTCCACCTGCCTGAGTTAACGATCATCCACCTCCGGCGACATCAGGCCGTTCTCATCGACCGATCTGAGCAAGCGGTTGATCGGAGATCGAGTACGGACCGATAGGATTCGGTTCGAGTCGATTCATCGCAGGAAGCGCCGATGGCTCCGGGTTGGGATGCGAATCGGGTGTCATGAGGACACCCCAGTGCTGATTGTTGCGACAGACGTTATCGATAATCAACCCTTCGGCGTGCTGGAACAGTAGAATGCCGCTCAGCATGTTTTCTTCACACAGATTCCGCACCAGTTCCGGGCGACTGCCCGGATCCCGGACGGCGATGCCGAAATGGTGATTCTCAACGCAACGATTATCGGCCACCCGCGGTTGAGCCCCGGCAAACACGAAGATGCCCGACTCCCGATTACGACACACTTCGTTGTCGGTGAATGCGACACGACATTCCGGCCCATACAACACGACTCCCGACAAGATTCCTTCCATCGCTCGGCACTGCGTGATGATGCACGTGGAGTTGAGTATGTTGAGAGCCGAATGTTGATCGCTGCCGACATAGCGGAACGTGATGCCGGTAATCCATCCCTCCGGTACTTCTTGCAGATAGAGCGGTCCGCCACGACGGCAGAAGACCTGGACCCTATCTCGTCCGGCACCGACAAGCCGCACAGGCCGTTGAGTGACGACCAGCTTATCCTCATAGATCCCGGGACGGACATAGACTTGGTCCGATTCACCGGCATCCTTCAGCGCTGCACTTGGTGTCGGATAACTGTGCCGATCGGCTCGGTCGACAACCAATGTTCTTCCGCCCAAGGGGTTGGCCGGAACGGCCTCTTCACTCACGATATTCTCCTCGCGAGAAGGTTATTGTTGGATTCGCAGATTAATGGATTCGAACCACTTTGTACAAACCTGTGTCCTCATCTACACGCCTCTTCAAAATATGCAAACCGACGACATCTGTCATTGAGCAAAATTCTGTTTTTGCAGGGTTTCTTGTTCATGAATGATCGGAACTCTGGCATACCGATTGCGTAAGTACCTCGGCTGCCACTTGAGAAGGAGGCTCGTTATGCTCCGCAAATGTATCGGAATGTTCATGCTTCTATTTATTTTCTTCTCGATTGGCCATGCCTTGGCCGCCCCCACGCAACGACAGGATACAACCCGCCGATTATACGATCGCGTCATGGATGAATTTAAGCACCGAGACTATGAGGCGGCTATGGCAGGGTTCCGGCTCTTCATCGAGCTGCATAGCCAATCCGCCTTAGCGGCCAATGCGCAATATTGGATCGGTGAATGCCAATATCGTATGCGGCGATATCGAGACGCGCTCAAGTCCTTCTATGAAGTTGTGTCCAATTACCCGCTGAGCCCTAAATTGGCGGCTTCCACGCTGAAGCTCGGCCAGACGTACACGAAACTGGGTGATCACGAAAAGGCACGACTGATGTTCGACCGTGTTGTGGATCAATACCCGGATAGCCCGGAAGCAGAAGTCGCTCGCAAAGCCGTGGAGGCGATCCCAAATCCAGAAGACTCGGCGAATCAATCGCCGTAGGAGACATTCTGTTTTGATGAAAGAGGATTGGCTCTCTCTACGGGCAATGGCGTGGTGACCACTAACACCCTTGCCGACCCACCCATCTAACCAGGCTGTGATAGACCCCGTAAATGAGAGGTACGAAATGAGAGGGCGCTATCAACCCATTCCCATCAAAAGATTAATGGAAGGTATGGCTCGGACGAATAACGGTAATCTCGTGTGGAGAGTGTTGAGTAATCTGTTAACCGGGGAACGACGCGCGAATAAATACAGAAGGAGGAGCCGAAGGCCTTGTGAGGCCAGTTACCTAAAGAACGTAATCCTTCTGCTCTCTGTGGCATGCATTTCAATTACTCTGAGCGGGTGTACGTTTTCCGCCAAGCTTCACTATCGACCAATTGCCAAAAGTAGTTTGGGTAGCGCACGCCAGGGGTATTCCGATCATCAAATCGATGAAAGAACCTATCTGGTCACATTTCAGGGGCAATTAGGGAATCCTGCAAAATATTGGGCAGACGTCGAGGATGTGAAGTGGATTAAGATTGCTCAGTAATATACGCTCTATCGAGCCGCAGAATTGGCAAAATCTAAAGGGGCTCAATATTTCATTGCTCTGCACAAGGATGATTGGAATCTCATACGTGTAGACCCGTTTTCAGGGAAGTATGGACCATATCCTATTTTTGAGCCGGGTGCCGGAATTGTGATGAGAATGTTGCATGAGCTACCGTCCTCGATTGAACGCAACGATGATCGTGTCCTGGATGTAGATACGCTTTTGCAGAACCGTATAGAAAAGAATAGCGGAATGGTTGAGTATTCGAAAAATGTCTCACAGAAAGCATTGCTTCAGAATGGAAACGATGGATTCCACCGTTGGCGATCATCGGTGAATAGGTACGGCTCTGCTCCTATCCCCGTATCTAGACATAAGAATATATTCGGAGAATACATCAAACCCGAACCAGGTACTAAGATAGCCCAACAAACTGTACCTGGTCAGTTTGAGCTTGTTATATGGGATGACAGGCTCATTTCTCCTCTTCGATTTTTATCAGAGAGCATAAAACTTGCCGATCAAGAGGGTTACGAAGCGTTCAAACTTGCGAATTGGACAGCTGAGGAATACTGCGCAGCTCGAAGGCCGGAATGTGGGAAAGTCTGGTTTCGAACAAAGGCTACTCTTATCCTTCAACATCGGAAAGAGCCGGATAGTCTCGATCCAGTATTCGTTGTCGATGAAATTCGGCTGAATGTTCTGAGCGCCTCCGCTAAGTTTTGAGCATTGGTAGTCATCAATCGGGCTTTCATGTGCATCGCTGTTCTATTGCCACGAGAGCCCATCTCACACTGGGATTCCTCACATCATCACTCTAGAATTGAATTCATCGTTCACACATCTTCGTGAGCAGTAAGGGGCACAGCATGAGATAGCTGCGAACGGTGAATTAGATTACCCACCTGAAGAGTTGGGGTAGCGGAGGTATATTAGGATGGTGGCGACAATAGGGCACGAGGATGTGGCCCAGCCAAGCACTTGCGCACCAATCGGGGTGAGGCTGGAGGGCACCAAGTGTTCCTGGTGAACGACAAGGGATGCGTGACGATCCTATTACTATCTTTATCAAAATCCTACTGCCGTCCTGGTGCCCCACCTGCCAAACTGCCTTCGCCGTTATTCCTCTTCGGCTAATCCCAGCCGAGCGGTGAGATCGGGCAGCGAATAGCTTTTATTTAGCGGCAACTTCGTCAGCTTGATTCCCGCCGCGACGAGCACCGACTCGATGATGTACTGCCGTTCTGCCTGATGAGGCTGCGAAGATTCGTGTTCGATCTGCACGACCTGCTCGACGCGGCACGACCCGGGATGGACCAAGACAAAATCGACCCGTTTGAGCGCGATCCGGCGCAAAATCTCGGCACGCACCTTTGCTTCCGCTTCGATCTCGACGAAGGACCATAACGGCACCTGACTAAACACGAGATAGCGTTCTTGGACGGCCATTTGCAGGAGGCTAAACAACGCGATCTCATCTTTTTCGAGCAATGGGATAGAGCCGATGGAAACGCCTGACGGAATGGCGAACGGCGATGCCTGCTTCTTTCTTCGACGTGTCCTCCGCACATAGCGCCAAAGTATGACGATCACTGCGATGACTGCACCGACCAGAAGAAGTCTCATTTTTTTTTGCTTCTGCCTTTGCACGGTCGCAGCCGCTCATACCATCGGGGGCCGCTTGGAACGATGCACCCCAATAGCCTTGGAGATGCCGCTCCCGTCACCGATGGGACGTTCCCGCACTGTTCCATCACCGTCTGATACGCCAGGACGGCAAACGCCACCGATTCCAGCGCCTTACTGTCCCAACCGTGGGACTCAAATGGCGTGACCGGCACGGGAGCAAAGATCTCCGTTAACGATCCCATGATCGCTCGGTTCCTGACGCCGCCTCCACCCACGATCACGTCATCGATTCCCTCTTTGATCCACCGCCTTGCCGTACCGACCGCTTCGGCAGTCCAGCGGCTACAGGTTGCCAGAAGATCTTCGACCGATAACCGCCGTGTTTGCGGCCAGCTGAGTAATTCATCCAGCATCTTCGCGCCGAACGTCTCACGCCCCGTCGATTTTGGAGGCGCCTGAGAAAGATACGGATGCGCGAGAAGTTTGGCGAGTAATCTTGAATCGACCCGGCCTTTGACGGCCAAACGTCCCTCGCGGTCCATCGAAGCCCGGCCATTCGTGGCGCGGGACATGATCCCATCAAGCACCATATTTGCCGGCCCCGTGTCGAATGCGACAAGGTCCTCAGAGCCTGATCCGCGGGGAAGATAGGTGACGTTGCTGATACCGCCGAGATTCACGATGAGTCTGGCGCGGCGTACATGTCGAAACAGCAGCGCATGGACTCCCGGCGTAAGCGGCGCGCCTTGTCCACCGGCCGCAATGTCGCGCGGACGAAAATCGGCCACGGTAGTAATCCCGGTGCGCTCGGCAATCACGGCCGGCTCAGCGATTTGCAATGTAGAACGTATGGCGCCGACACGTGTATCTCTGACGCCATACGGCAGATGGTGCACCGTTTGGCCGTGAGATCCGATCAGATCCACGTTCTCAGGGGACAACTGAGCCGACCGAATGACTCCCAAGGCGGCGTCCGCGAACCATTCGCCCAACAGCGCGTTCAGGTGGCAGATATCCGCCACCGTTCCGGAAACCGATGCCGAGAGAATTCGTTGCTGCAACGAACGAGGATAAGGAAGTGAATGGAACGCCGCCATTTCGACGTGGAGACCGGCTTTTCGACGGACAATGGTGACCAGCGCCGCGTCGACTCCGTCCGCCGAAGTTCCTGACATCAATCCGACAACATTCATCTCCGCCTTCCTTTCACCATCCGCACGAATGCCGAGTGGTGTGCTACGCTAATCGAACTTTTGTGCATGGTCAAGGAGCGAATGGACAGGGCCTATTGAAGTGGGAACGTCTTCATGGTGTCGTTGACACCGTAAGACGCGGATGGTACCGTCCCCGCCGATGTTTCCGGTCACTTACGTGCGGAAGTTGCCCGTCTTTTCTCTACTGGCCGTGCTGGCCGGCATCTTACCCTCCTTTGGCGCCATTACGGAGGCTCGCGACCCGATTCCAGTCGTGGCAACAATTCCCGTCCTGAAGGACTTGACGGAACAGGTCGGCGGCCCCCATGTACGAGTCACCTCGTTGTTGAGCGGCTACGAAAACGAGCACACTTATTCACCCAAGCCCACCGACCTGATCGCAGTCCGGAAGGCCAGGCTCTTGGTGGAGATCGGACTGGGGCTTGAGGTGTGGGTTTCTTCGCTGGTGAAGAACGCGGGAGGCCGATCGTTACGGGTGATCACGACTTCCCAAGGAGTCGAGGTGATAGGCGACGATGCTGATGCCCATGAAGCGACACATCACGAAGGAAAAGCCGGCAATCCCCATATCTGGCTGGACCCTGAGAATGTCGCCATCATGCTGGGCCACATCACCGAAGCCCTCATCGACGTCGATCCCGGTCATACGGCTGAATTTCGAACAAACCAAGCGGCCTACCTTCAACGGCTAGGTCAATTGCAAAACGAACTGTCCTCGCGCACTCAGCGACTCTCCGACCGGCGTTTCATCGCCCACCATCCGGCTTGGCCCTATTTGGCGAAGCGATTCAGCCTCGACATTGTCGGCAC
>NZ_JBLYIG010000277.1:0-3461 GCF_049222245.1 Nitrospira sp. BLG_2
CCATCAGCGCATGCAGTTCGAGTTTTGCGATCTTGGTATCGGCTTCCAGCTTAGCCTCTGTACGCTTGAAATCCAGTTGCAAGGCCTTAAGCTTTCCGATTTGCTCCGGTGTCAGCCCGATTTCTTTGGCATGCTTCAGCAGATGCGTCAGATAGTGCCCGCTGTGGTCGCCCTGTGCATCCTGATCATGACCACCACTATGCGTCATCATCTTCCCGTGGCTTTTATCGACAAGGACGGGGACCGCTGTCATCGCGACGGCCAATGCGACTCCTCCAAATCCAGCGACCCACGGTCTCTTCAACTTCGTCATGACCAATACCTCCAGTGTTAGATCAATAACATCTGATAACCATGACCGACCCTCTTGAGGATCGGATCAAGCGGGACTCTCCCGGAAATGCCACGTTTGTTGATCACTCACTCAGATACAGGAATTGAAATCAGCACTCCGCCCAACACATCCTTGAGTTTATAATCACGCTTCGCGCTGCGGGGGTCGGCGTTATGACAGGTCACACAACTTTCCGAAACGGCATGGTCTGCGTAGACGGCTTGAAAGTATCTGCCGCCTTCCTCCTTGACGAGGCCCTTGTATGGCTGCTCCGGATGCGTCCTCACCGCCTCGAGTGCCTTCTGTTCAAACTCAGTTCGCGGGCCGTTCTGCTTGTTGATTGGATTGAGGCTGATCAATCGATATCGCACTTTGCTTCCCGTCAGCTCGGCCAAGCTGGACGACTCCTGAAAGAATTGGGCCGGAAGAGGGAGCGCTCTTTCCGAACGCCATTTCTCCGACGACTCGATCACGCCTCTCGTTTTCATACGCTCCACGACATGGACCGTATAAAATGTCCTATCGGCCGCCAGCACTGAATGGATATAGTCCACAACCTTCTCCAGTGGAACGCTGCCCACTGAGTCCTTGCCGGCAAGACCTGCTCCGCAGCCCCCGAGCACACAGAGCGTGATGCTCAATCCCCCGATAAACCATTTCCTTGTTGACATGACACCCTCCCTTTGATCGACCATCGGAAAACTTACTTACATCCGTTTTATTCACAAAACCTTGATCAGCTCACCTTATCGACTAAGAGCCATTTTACTCACGATTGAATTCAAAGACATCCGGTGCGATTCCGATGCCATCCAGGATATGTGCGACGGAAATAGATGAAATGGCGGATCGAGGCGGTCATACACACAAGAAGGGTGCTGATGTGATGCAGGAATACCCAGGACAGATTGTCCAATGGGGAAAAGTGCAACATGGGATGGGAAGACAGAGTTGTCGTCCTCGGCTACGAAGGGTGCGACAGTAGAGCATCGCGAACTTCTGAACGTTACTACTGTTTGACAATGACTCCGCAGGCGATTCTCGCGCCGCCTGGAGCGTCCTTGTTCGGTGGATCAGGAAGGTATTTGTCCTGAAATTCATGGATAATGAAGGCGCTGCCATCACTGTCGAACAGCGTATTCAACCCATTCGAGAGCGTCACTCGGCTCGTGACGGTATAGAGCGAACCTTTTCTATCATCATCGACAGATAGATTCTGCAGATCCCCAAGATGATAGGGGTGGTTGCCCAGGCCTGGATTGATGGTAGCCTCAGGGTTCATCTGGGAATCAACGTTGCCGTCGTAATGCCCCTTGGCGGCTGAAAATGGCTCGCAGCTTCCGGCTTCGTGGATATGGATTGCATGCAACCCTGGAGTCAGTTTGCTCTCCGGTGTTCCCCGGACTTTCAGCTTGATGCGCACGCGTCCTTCATATTCCTCGTACAGGTCGGCTTCCCCTGTAATGCCTACCCCCGCAATTGCCGCCCTTGCTTTGAGCTTGGTCTCATGCTTTCCCGTGTAATAAGAAGAACAGCCACCCATGAGCAATCCAATCACTAGCCCAGCTCCGACTTTGAACAGTGCACCCATATCGGCCTCCTTCTATAAGCTCCGAACCAGCTCTTACCTTAATATGACCGATCGTGACCCGCGATGAAATCGGTGATTCAAGTTTGTTCCATGATAGCGGCTGCCACCATCTGATTCAAATCGTTTGGACTCTACGGAGACAAAGACGATTACTCATCCATGCCGCCTCTTTGTCCCCGATGTCCCATTCCTCCCATCCCATCTCTGCCATCTGGTCCCATACTTTCTCGATGCCCCCTCATGCGTGGCCCGTGTCTCCGGGCGAAGGTGCGTTCGTACTGAATGAGAGCCCAGATCTCTTCATCGGATAAGACCTGACCAAACCCCACCATACCGGTGCCGGGCGAACCATGCTTGATGACCCAGAAAAGCTCTCCTTCTGCGCGATGTCGCCAAAATCCGTGATGCCGAAAATTACGAGGAGCGGGATTCAGTTTGGCCCCAGCTGATCCTTTGCCGTCTCCATTCGGTCCATGACAGGTAAAGCAAGTGCCCTTGCCGTTATAGAGCAGCCTTCCTTTTTCTATGATTTCCGGTGATGCCGGCAGAGGGTTTGTGAGAGCCCTGGCCTCCGCCAGCTTATCGGCGGGAACTCTCGGCTGCATCATGTGCCGTTCCGCTGCCACGACAGGAGCGGCCAGCGACACCGGCACGACAAGCAATGCGAATAGCTTAATCAGCATGACCTGACTCCCTTTATAGGTTGCGGCGTCTGCTCTCCAACCGGACCAGCTAGTCGGCGTGTAGGGTTTGATCCGTCCTCTCCAGGGCGAATGATCGTACGTATCGCAGCACCTGCCAAGCCTCTTCTTCCGTCAAGATAAGCGGCACAAAGGGAGCCATTGCCGTCCCCTTACTGCCGTTTTTTAGAATCCAGAATAGTTCTCCATCCGTTCGAGCAACCTGCCATTCTTTGTCGGTGAAGTTTCGCGGCAATGGTCCCTTCAGAATGCCCGGCTCAATGTCCTCTCCCAATCCTTTACCGTCTTTCCCATGGCAGGTCACACAGAAGGCCTTCCCATGGAACAGGCTTTTTCCCTTCTCAATGATGTCCTTGGTAGCCGGAAGAGGATTCGTCCATGTTCTGGCTTCATCGATTTGGTCAAGCGGCACGCGTGGCCTCAATACGGCTTCATCTGCTCCAAAGACCGGGATGCTCGGCAAATCGATCGCGGCCACAACTACTATGATCAAGAGATACGGGCTCATCGCTGCTACTCACAGTTCCCAACTCTTACGGACGATGGCTCGTCGACGGAAACGAGCCCACTCCATTGAAGACGAGGTTTGTCCTTTCAAGTGATCCTACTTATCGGAATATCCGGGAAACTTGTGTCCCAGGGATTGCGGGAAACTCACAGTACCATCGGGGAACTCTTGCCCATGCTGCCATAGGTGATAGATCACGCCGTCCGTCCCTGCGGCCGCCTCTGCTACCTTGGCGGCCTGTTCGGCGGGCATATCAAGAACTTGCACGCGCCCTGTCGCAATCTCCACTTTATGATCGTGGAAATGCCGGTGCCATTGGATCGCGGG
>NZ_JBLYIG010000278.1:0-1832 GCF_049222245.1 Nitrospira sp. BLG_2
GAATAGCAAAGCGCCGCTGACCTTCTCCGGGAGGTGGCAGGTCTCGCATTTGCGGTCCAACGTTTTCCCGCCATGCTGCGTCTTCCCATCGTGGCAACGGAAACAGTCGCTGAGCGCCCTCGCGCGGAGATAGGAGCCTTCCGGATGAGGCGGATACCAAGGTTTGCTGTCGGCCGATACATGTCCGCGTGGAATGACAATGGGATAACCCTTGATGGGTTCATCATGCACGACACCGGAATGACACGTCGTACAACCTTCCTCCTGTCCACGCGCCCTGAAAGCTTCCATATGTTGACGGTGGTTCATGATCAACCCGACCTCTTTTACCGGCGACGGAAGATCGCGCGGCGCGGTCTCGGACACGCGAAGGATATGACGATGGCAACTGAGACAGACTCCGGAATCCACCTTTGCCTTGAGATTGTGCGCATCGGTCGGCGTTCCAAACACATAGATTGCCGCATCTCTGGCTCCAGCCAAAACCTTGTCGAATAACCAGCCGTGAATACCGGGCCTCACATGACACGCAACGCAAGTCACCTCTTTATGGGAAGACTTGGTCCAGCTCTCGTACGCAGGAGCGATTGTGTGGCATCCAGCGCAGAATGTCGGGTGATCTGTAAACGGTATCGCAGTTCCCACCAGAGCCGTAGCTCCGATCACGAGGATCAGCAACAGTGTGGCATTAGATTTCCCGCTCATGCTCCCGTCGTCTGAGGGGAAACTGCTTGATCAAGAGGGCGGCGACGCCGGCGACATCGTCCAGGTGGAGCATAGGTACAGGCACAGGAAGATTGATCGGCTTGTCGGAGACCACCGCCAAAAGACCGTCCGAAGAGTACGCAATTTCACCGAGTTGATCGCGAACGATGATAATCTTCGGGTAACCTTCGCTTTTCCATCCCTCGGCGATGATGAGGTCGTAGGAGGCATCCAAGAAACGATCACGTACTTCTTCTACCTTCAGCTGTTCGGAGACATCGGCAAACAAGGCGAGGCTCCCCTTCGAGACCACCACCACACTCCCGGCACCGGCGCGTTTATGGCGCCAACTATCCTTCCCTTCCGTATCACGATCAAATCCCTGGCCGGCATGTTTCACCGTCGCCACGCGGTATCCCGCCTTGACCAACTCGGGGATGATGCGTTCGATCAAGGTCGTTTTACCGCTGTTCGACCGGCCGATAAACGAAACAATTGGAATAGACATGCAATGACCGTTCTGTATGTTGATCTAGCAACAGGAGAGTCGATTGCCCCCGGAATGCCCCTGCTCGGTCGTAGCGAGCCATGCCTCGCCGCTCAATAATTGAACCGCCACCTCGTCACCGGGATTGAGCCGCTCAACTTCTACCGGCACATCGATGAGACAATTCGCCTTGACCATGGACGTGAGAATACCGGAGCCCTGGTCTCCGGTCGTTCGAACCCTGAACTCACCGTCTTCCCTCGTGAGAATGCCGCGCAGGAAATGCCGCCGATCGCCCCGCTTGGAAAAGCGTTCCTGGAAGATGGCCTGAACCACCGGACGTCCGTAGCTCCGGCACCCGCTCATTTTGAGTAATGCAGGCCGCACCAATTGCTCAAAGGTGACCATCGACGAGACCGGATTGCCTGGGAGACCGAAGGCGAGCTTGCCCTGGATCTTCCCGAAGGCCAGCGGCTGACCGGGTCGAATGGCGAGTTTCCAAAAATTCATGTCGGCACCGAGCTCACGGAACACGGCTTTGGTGAAATCATAGTCACCCATCGAGACCCCACCGGACAACACCAATATGTCGGCATTCAACCCCTGCGAGATCTTCTCTTTGAGAGCCATCGGCGTATCG
>NZ_JBLYIG010000279.1:0-6974 GCF_049222245.1 Nitrospira sp. BLG_2
GGAATCTCGGGTGGAAATCGGCTAGAGGTCCGATCATTGCCTTCACCGATGACGATTGCATCGCGCAACCCAAGTGGCTCGAAACCGGCGGAGCGGCGCTTATGGAATCCGGGTCATCCGGCATATGGGGACGCATTGTCGTCCCCATTCCCGCAATCCCCACCGACCACGAGTTGAACACAAAGGGACTGGAACGAGCTCCCGGGGCGACGGCGAACTGTTTTTACCGCAAAACGGCGCTGGAAGAGGTTCATGGCTTCGATGAGCGATTTACAGCGGCCTGGCGGGAAGACAGCGACTTACAGTTCATGTTGCTGGAGCGCGGGCACCGAATGATGAGTTGCCCGCGGGCGATCGTGCTTCATCCGGCTCGTCCCGCGCCATGGGGCATCAGCCTCGGCCAGCAACGCAACAACCTTTACAACGCCTTGCTGTACAAAAAACATCCGGGTCTGTATCGCTCATTGCTTCAGCGACAGCCACCATGGCGCTATTATGCGACCGTGGCGGTCTTGCTGCTCGCCGTCGCAGCCGTCGTTGTCCAGTGGACATTCGGCGTCTTGCTTGGGCTGGCATTGTGGCTGGGGATGACGGCCTTATTTTGCACGCGACGTTTACGCGCGACGTCTCGGGAGCCGAGTCATATCCTTGAAATGGCGGTGACGTCGGCGCTGATTCCTCCGTTGGCCGTGTTTTGGCGCCTCCAAGGCGCATGGCGGTTTCGGGTCGCATTCCTGTAGCAAAGGCGAGACCGCCGGTTCATTCACGATCATGGGCCTCAAGAGCCTGAAACCTTGTGTGCCGATCAAACGGCTCAACATGGGGTGTGGTCCTCGCCACATGCCCGGATGACTCAATGCGGACCTCCACGTGGGTCCCGGGATAGATATAGTGGCCATGCGCATGCTTCAGGACTTGCCCTATCTGATATCCCTGTCGCCCTACGCGAGTTCAAACGCGTCCTCATTCCGGGAGGTGTGCTGAGATTGGGATTGCCCGATTTGGACAAGGCGATTCGGGCCTACATCGCCGGCGATCATGGCTATTTCTACATACCGAACTGCGCGGATGGTTCCTTCACGGCTTCGAATACTGATCATCTCCCCGCACTGCGACGACGCCGTGTTCGCCTGCGGCTCGTTGCTCCAAACCTATCGTGGCTCCACTGTCGTGACGGTCTGCGCCGGGGGCCCGGACCCGAACGACTCTTTGACCGAATGGGACCGTTCAAGCGGCTTTCAAGTCGGCGACGACGTCATGGCGCTCAGGCGCCGCGAAGATGCACGAGCGTTGTCCCTGCTCGGCGCCTATGCCCTCTGGTTGCCGTTTTACGACAGTCAATATCAGACCCCGGCATCTTGCTCCGACGTGGTACGAACGTTGTCCGTGGTGATCGAGACCGTGTCTCCGCGTAGTCTATTCGTTCCCTTGGGCCTCTTTCATAGCGACCATCGGTTGACATCGGAAGCATGTCTTACCCTGAGGGACTGGTATCCCGGATTCACATGGTACTTCTATGAAGATGCCCTGTACCGCCGCATTCCGCATCTTCTGAACGAACGTCTTGCCCATCTCCGATCACGAGGCATCCGTGTCCGGCGGACTAATCTGGGCCCCTTGGCGGGCGAACGTAAATGGCCCGCCGTCCAGTGCTACGCGTCACAATTACGGGCCCTCACCACGCCAGGACGTCCGGGTTACGAGGATGTGTTTCTTCCGGAACGATATTGGATGATCCAGCCGTGACGGAAGACGACCTTCATTTCCGTAGAGGTCACCGTGACGATCGAGTGAGCGTCGTCGTCTTGACCTACAATCGCGAGCAAGAGCTGTTGCGTACAGTCGATCGACTTGCGCGGCTTCCGGAAGATCCGACCATCATTGTCGTGGATAATGCGTCCTCCGATGGGACTGCCGCAAGGATTGAAGCCAGCTATCCGGCTGTGCAGGTTTTACGAATGAATACCAATATGGGCGCTGCGGCGCGCAATGCAGGGATTCGGCATGCGGCGACGAAATATGTCGCTCTTTGCGACGATGATACCTGGTGGACGGAAGGATCGCTCCGAGCAGCGGCGGACGTCATGGAGCGCCACGCTCAGGTCGCGGTTGTCACAGCCAGAGTGCTCGTTGGTTCTGACCAGCGCGAGGATCCGACATGCCGCGCCATGGCGAAGAGTTCACTCCCCCGCTCCGCCGATTTACCGGGACCCGCGATTCTTGGCTTCCTCGCCGGAGCATCGATCGTACGCCGCTCCGCTTGGTTGGAGGTCGGCGGCTTTGAGCCCCGCTTGTTCCTGGGAGGGGAAGAGGCCTTGGTCGCTTATGACCTGGCCGAAGCCGGATGGTCGATGTTGTACCTCGCCGGAGCGACCGTGCGACATATGCCGTCATCGCATCGAGACACCGCGCTGCGCCGGCGTCACCTGATTCGCAACGCCTTGTGGATCGCATGGATGCGGCGGCCCTCTGCCTCCGCGTGGCGGGAAACCTGGCGAGCGTTGGTACGATTGAAGACGGACCCCGTCGTTCGAAACGGCTTTCTTGATGCGCTGAGAGGGCTGCCATGGGTCTGGCGTCGGCGGCGTGCGATTTCTCCGCGTGTCGAGACTCTCATCCGGATGCTCGAACGGGGCGACAGCCTTAGCCACGTTGGAGGCGAACCATTCACGCAGCAAGCCCACACCTGAGCTGCCGAGAAGACGCGCCATGCCGGAAGCGCGTCACGTCTTACCGTTCGAGAAATCCGCGCGCCGTGAAAGCCAACGCCGTAACCACCACACGGCGGTCACCATCACGATGGCCGACCCGGCCAGGACGAGATAGCTCCCAAGACCCGGAGCGCGCAGTGCGGTCGTCACTTGGTCCATGAAAACGGCGATGGCCAGCAGACCGGGCAATTCGCCGAGGACGGTTCCCAACAAAAAGTCTCTGGTTCGAATATGTGTGGCTCCCGCGAGCATATTGATTACGGTAAACGGGGCGACCGGTATCACCCGCACGGCAACGATTGCCAACACGCCTTTGGCGGCCAAATTGCGGCTCAAACGATGCAGGCGAGAGGACCAACGCTCAACCAGCTGCCGTCCCATCAAGCGGCCGAGTCCGAACGTCGCCAGCGCGCTGAGCGTCATTCCAATGAAACTGTACACAAACCCGTGCAGCGGGCCGAACGCCAGCACGGTGACCGTGACAAGCACCGTGACCGGCGCGACGACAAGCCCCCCGATCACGAAGGATCCTATGATGACGAACGGGGCCGCCGGGCTGCGCTCGAATGCTTCCGCATAGGCCAGGAGCCGTGACAGTTCCATCCACTCTCCCAGCGGTGACCACCGCCAGGCCGCCGCAAGCCCAGCCACAATCAGCAGCACCGTTACACCCATGACCATCTGTCGATGCGCCGAGGACCGAATCTCGACAGGCACAAGTTGAGTCTCATAGGGTCGGCTCGGGTCGATGAACTCATCATCAGGCACCAGCTCATCGACTTCCGGTGGAATATTCTTGTCGAACACCTCAAGCGTCCGATCTCGTCCGCGAAGAGCCTCCACGGCGGCGATCAACCTCGAATGGTGCCGCAGTGCCTGGGCCACCTCCTCGCGGGATACATCCAAATGTTCGGCAAACAGTCGATTGCGGAAGGCGGCGATGCCGGTTTCCACTCTTGTATCGCCCGCGGCATGGACGGCCAGATCGCATTCGGTATCGAATCCCAGGCTGCGATTGCTCATATTCGCCGAGCCGACGCGCACATACGTATCATCGATGAGGCAGACCTTGCTGTGCACGCTGATGCACCGTCCTTCCGCGTCGGGCACACGAGGATAGTACATCGCCAACCGATGATGGCGATCGACCGACCGAAGCTGCTTGAGCGCTCTCCCGCGCAACACATCCATCGTATGTTGTTCCAGCCATCCATCACTGCTGGGATGCAGGATCATGACGATATCGGGTCCATCTTCGCGCTGTAACAATTCCGTTAGAACCTCGACCAACACCTTAGAGGTAAAGTACTGAGTTTCGATATAGATGCACCGGCGCGCGGCTCGAAACAGATCCATCAGCAACCGCTCCACTTCGCGCACTGGAGGCTGGTCTGCAGCGGCCGACATCGTGCGCGCGATGGCGACCTGGATCTCCCGCAAATCAGGCTGGACTGAAACCGGCCACGGACTGTGGACCCTGTTGGGCGGAGGCGGGGACGGCCGTTCCCCTGTCGCGACTTCCCAGCGCGTCCATGCCAATTGCCCCAATGCCGCCGCCGCGTCGCCGTCAACCAGCATCTGAACATCGTGGAACGGACGGCACGGCGTGCCGTCGGACAGCATTGTTCTGTCCGGATGATCCATGCGGTGCTCCGACGTATCCCATCGGCATTGAGCGAAATCGAAGCCGCCTACAAACGCGACAGCGTCATCCACGACCACCACTTTTTGATGTTGAGAGGCTCCGACGGGGTGCGCGCCGTCCTTCCAAAAATGGAGGCGCCGATGGGCCAAGAGACGTTGGGGAAGCCACCACTGCCGCTCCTTGAAATAGATGACGTGGAAGTCCCAGACCAGAACATAAATATGCAGCCTCTTACGCCGCACGAGGAGAGCGCGAAGAAACGGACCCAGGCGATCCGGATAACCATCGGACTCACGACCGATCATCATGCGAATACGCGTATCGAAATCCCATCCCAAAATATAGATGGAATGCTCTGCGGCAAGAGCCGCCTCGCGAAAGGCGGAGAAGTATTCTTCGCCGTCGATCAAGAATGCCGCTTGCTCCGCCCGCTCCACGCGCCAACAATTCCGTCCAGGCTCGAACCGGATGTTCGCGCGATGTATGCGCGACTCCTCGCTATGAGGCGCGAGGCGATCGGCCGTCGATCCATCGAGGCCGTTGAGAGCAGGAGAGGAATCGTCAGATCGTGTTTCCCGATCGATTTCCTGTATAGCTATGTCCCGTTCGTCCCTGGGCATATTTATCCTGTGCTTCTCCTTCCTTAATCGGAAATTGTGCAAAGCTGATGCCCTCGAACGGGCTCATCGAGTTGATGCTCTTCAGCGCTCTGTTCCGGTGCACGGACAGAATGTCTTGCGTCATAAGACATCGTGTCTTGTAAATCAGACGCAAGCTCTGCCGCGTTTCGACATTGTCGACGCATGGTGAACAATCCTGTGTATTTCAGCGATCCATCGTCCTCTCCAAAGGGGTCTGCATTTTGCACCGAGTCTTGGCTAACTGCTTCACCAAACTTTTATTGAAGGAGGCCTCATATGAGGATACGACAGACATGCGCGTACATGCTGATGACCGGCGGAATACTCTTGTTCGCCGGCGGCGCGGCCCAGGCGGACCAATCAAAGAGTGGTTCAAAAAGTGGAACTCAATCGGGTAGCACAATGGGCAGTGGGTCAGGAAGCGGATCCGGAACCACCGGTGGATCGAGCGGAACCATGAAGCAAGGTCACGAATCGTCGGGCAAGATGGGGAAAGATTCATCCGTGATCACCGAAGATAATCCTGGCGGTATTGTGACTCGAGGAGGACGAGGGGACATCCCTAGTTCGAGCAAAGTTGACCCTCATGCCACTGACCAGAGAGATGATCTCACCAAGTCAGGACCGGGGGGCGTCGCCGGCAGTCAGGGCTCATCCGGGAACACGGGATCATCGGGTAGCATGGGATCATCCGGCGGCACAGGGTCATCGGGCGGAGGTGGAGGATATTAGCCGAGCTGTATCGTGTGGTTCCCTCGCACTGAGGCAGGAAGACGCGAGTTCACCTGCCTCAGTGCATGCATGCCGGAGGAATCATGATTGAGTCACGATCACCACATCGCGCTCATCGTTAGCTGTGACGTTAGCAGCCTAGGATTCTTTCAGCGCTTTTTTCGGCTCTACGGAGAGTGAATCAGGTATGTGAGAGTTTTTTAACCGGTCACCATCCTTGAAGTCCATGTCCCCATGAAGCGCAGGACGAAGTTCTGCTGTGAAAGGAGTATTCGTATGCCCGAACAACAACGCCCTCCTCAACAGCAAACAAGACAACCGGGCATCGAGTCCGAGATGACGCCTCGTCCAAAGGCAGAGAACCGCGTGCACCATGGCACGGGCAAACTGAGCGGCAAGGTCGCGCTCGTCACCGGCGGCGACAGCGGTATTGGACGAGCCATCGCTATCGCCTTTGCCCGCGAAGGAGCGGATCTTGCCATCGCCTATCTGGATGAGCACAAGGACGCGGAAGAAACCAAACGCCTGGTCGAGCAGGAGGGTCGCCGTTGTATGGCCGTCGCCGGAGATGTCGGGAGCCACGAGCATTGCATGCAAGCCGTGCGCACCGTACTACGGGAGCTGGGCCGGCTCGACATAGTGGTCAACAATGCGGCTGAACAGCACCCCCAAGACACCCTCGACAAGATCACGCCGGCTCAACTTGAGCGGACGTTTCGCACGAACATCTTTTCCTATTTCTTCATGGCGCAGGCGGCCCTTCCGCATCTTGCGGAAGGCGCAAGCATCATCAATACCACGTCCGTGACCGCCTATAAAGGAAGCCCTCAGCTGCTGGACTATTCCTCGACGAAAGGCGCCATCGTGTCGTTCACCAGATCGCTGGCCTTGGCTCTATCCGAGAAGAAGATCCGCGTCAATGCCGTGGCGCCCGGTCCGATTTGGACGCCGTTAATCCCCTCGACATTTCCGCCGGACAAGGTCGCCACGTTCGGATCGGACGTTCCGTTGAAACGCGCGGGCCAACCGGAAGAAGTCGCGCCTTGTTATGTATTTCTCGCGTCGCAGGACGCCTCGTACATGACGGGACAGGTTTTGCATCCCAACGGAGGGACCGTCGTGAACGGTTAGCAGGATGCGAAGCCGAGGGCGCCCGCACATGTGAGGCTCCTTATGCGTTGCTTCGCGGACCTTGTTGCCGCCTCGCTGGGAAAGATTTTTGAACATCCTGCGGCTATACGCAAT
>NZ_JBLYIG010000280.1:0-3571 GCF_049222245.1 Nitrospira sp. BLG_2
AAGCTGGCGATGGCCATGCCCACCCTCTCCGTCGTAATGGTGTCGTCGCCGAAGACTTGCTTGAAGAGCTTCCTGTAACCTGGAATTTTCATCATCTTGGCGTTCATCACCTCGTAGCTGGGAAAGCCGTGCTCGATCGGATTCGTAAACGGACCGACCGATTGAGCTTCCAATGTCGCCGCCCGGCCATCCCAAAAATTCAGCGTGCTGTAGACCCGATTGAATGACGCAGGCGCGCTGCGACCGCCTTTCAGTCCTTTGATCCCCGTCGCGACCGGCTTCCCATCGGTAAAGCCCTTCTCAGACAGGTGGCAGCTCATACAGGCAATCGTGTTATCCATCGACAGACGCTTATCGAAGACAAGGATGCGCCCCAACTCAATCTTCTCCTTCGTAAGGGGATTGTCGGCCGGCACAAAAGCGTTCGGATCTTCCAAGCCCTGAAGCGTGGGCAGGGTATACGGCCCACTGTTGGCCGAAGGTTCTGCTGCAAGAACGTTGTCTCGCTGTGCTTCCTCGCCAAGCATCGGGACGAGCGGCATGATCGCAACCATTCCACATACCAACGCGCCGGTCAGCGCTACTCCCCCACATATTTTCTTTCGTGCCATTACACCCTCCTCTCTACACATGATTTATTATCCATAACTTTAACTCCGCTTCTTGATGCCGTTGTGCCTTCGATCCAACCAGATCCTTTGCTATATTGAACCGTTCCTGTGCACCAGCCGATTCCATCACACTCCAGCGGGCTTCCGAGCATCCTCTTAGTTTTCTCATGCGTCTGCGTACACTGAGTGAGCAGATCGATCGTCGTCGGCATAATCCCCAAATCAATCTGTCGACCGCTTCATCGACGGCCACTGCTTTCCGAGCTGCCGTCTTCATGGCACTCTCCCTCTCTCCTTGTTGGGATCGCTGGACACCATTGGACCAACGCGCGCCTGTCATATCATGACTCGTGCTGCCGACTCAATCCGTAGGCAATCACCAGGCTCTAAAAAGGACCTCTCCTCTTATAAGCCATTAGACTGAGGGGATACAGAGCACCCTAATCAGTCATGGTCCGCCGGCCATAGTGACTCATCGGTGTCGTGTAAGATAAGAATAGCGAGTTTCCTTCCGATCCACTCTTTCCGGTCATATCCATTTCCGCCAATAAGTCCTCACTGCCTGTCCCAAACCTCAGTCGCTCGGATGCGAAAGGACGGGAGGGCAATTCGTGGGAAACCATCCGGCGGAAGGGCTGTCCATAGGATTGAAGGTGCCGGGTCTCGAGAGGGTGGCGGAGCGACGTACATGACTTCCAGCCGCTTGTTGCCCTGAACGGCTTTTGTTAGGATGCGCCGATTCATTGGAGCGCTTGGGATGAAAATCGCGACATTCAACGTCAATTCATTGCGCAAACGTTTATCTATCGTACTCGAGTGGCTTGATCGGCATCAGCCGGATGTGCTGTGCCTCCAAGAGACCAAGGTCCAGGATAGCGAGTTTCCATTGCTCGCACTGGCACCCAGCGGGTATGAGACGACTTTTCGAGGAATGAAATCCTATAATGGGGTAGCAATCCTTAGCCGAAAGAAGCCGGAAGCAGTTTTTTACGGATTCAACGATGGAGGAGACCCTGAGGATTCTCGCTTATTGAGAGTTCTCATCGATGGAATTCCCATCGTCAATACCTACGTACCGCAGGGCTTCGAAATCGCGTCGCCGAAGTATGCCTACAAGCTCGCCTGGTACGAACGCCTCCGGAACTACTTCAACACACATCTGTCACCGCAAGTCCCGGCTATTTGGTGCGGAGATATGAATATCGCTCCACGCCCCATGGATGTCCACAGTCCGGAGAAACACCTGAACCATGTCTGCTACCACGAAGCCGCTCGCCATGCGTACGAAAAAACGGTTGCCTGGGGATTTCAGGATGTCTTTGTGAAACTCTACCCGACACGCCAACAATATACATTCTGGGACTACCGCGCGCCGAGCTCATTGGAGGCCAACAAAGGATGGCGCATCGATCATATGATGGCCACGGCACCGTTGGCCGAAAAATGCATAAAGGCGGATGTGGACGTCGAGCCGCGACGAGCGAAAGAGCCCTCAGACCATACCTTTTTGTGGGCCGAGTTTTCGATCTGACCGCTCACGCGACGCCCAATCCGACCGCGCAAAATGGATTCCACGGGGTCCCCTCTCCGGGCCGGTCGAGGACACCCCTTCCCCTAGGCCGCCTTGGCTCGCAAGTGCAAGTGGTTGTTGCGATTCTGCTCAATCAAGGGATCAATGAGCAGGCCGCAATTGAGACAGCGCAGAACGATCGCACTGGACGACACTGCCGGTTGGCGCTCGTGGATCATCAATCCTTTGCATTTCACACAGGTCATTGGCATCCCTCCTTGCCGATATTGACTGGAACGATATGTAACATCCCAAGATTAACGACATGTTAACAGCTAGTTAGAAATCTTTAATGCCGCTTATTACGTGTCATGCGGCCGGCAGCACTTTCAGTCCTGCTTCCGCGAATTTTTGCTCGATCGCGAAACGTAATTCGCTCGCGATTCCGCTGGGATCGACGTCAGGGGAGATTTCATGCCAATAGTTCACCGAGAAAATGCGGGCTTGAGTCCCGAATTCCTCAAGAAGCACTTGCGGTGGCGGTTGTTTCATAACTTTCGGATGCTGCAGGGCAAGCGCTGAAAGCAGATTCATGATCTGTTGGGCGCCCATATCGTATGGGGCACCGACCCGGAGAGAAAACCGTCCGACACGGCTTGAGTATGTCCAATTGGTGAGCGCCCGTTCGAGGAAACTGCTGTTCGGTATCAGCGTCTCCGTTCCTTTGGTGTCTCTGATGGTGGAAGAACGAAGACCGATCGAGGTCACGCGACCTCGGACATTGTCGGCCTCAATCAGGTCGCCGACCCGCATCGGCCGTTCGATCAACAACAGAATCCCGCTGATAATGTTTTTCAAGAGTGTCTGCGCGCCGAATCCCACTCCGATTGCAAATGCCCCGCCGAGAAACGCAAAAATCGTCAACGGGATCTTAGCCCAAGAGAAACTCAGCACGATCAAGAACGTGATGAGCAGCGCTTGGCTCCACTGGCGCACCAGATTCGCGACGTCCATCGCCATCCCGAGTCTCGTCACGGCTAATCGGTTGTTCATGCGTCCTCTGTCGCTAGTGAACGAGCCTGCATGTAGCCATGAACGAACTCTTGCCCCGCAGGCGTGAGTTGGTAGACGTGAAAACCCGCGATTGGAGTGCTACCACCGAGGACCACGCCTTGCCGCGAATCGAGTACTGGCTCTGCGAGCAACCCGTCACGAATCAAATAGTGCAACAACGGCTCGTATCCAACCGGAAGAGTAAGGCTTGCCGTGTGAGGAGCCTGCACGAAAACGTCAAGGATTCGTCGCTCGAAGTCACTGTACCGCCCATTCACCAAGGCGAGATTCGCCTTGTAGATGCGCATTGAACCGCGATCGATCTGTTTGCTGTCGTACCGCGTGTGACAGTTCGGGCACAACGCGATGAGGTTGTCGAACTCGTGCGTTTTGCACT
>NZ_JBLYIG010000281.1:0-9125 GCF_049222245.1 Nitrospira sp. BLG_2
TGTTGTGTCATTGCGCCGGTTGGCCAAAAAACATGGGTTGTACGAGGTCAAGCATCTGATTTCTCGCGATGGTGGAAACATCACGATGTTCTTTTCTCGATTGGAGCCGCTGGTCCAAGATCATTACGATGCCTCGATTCCCGGCAACTGCGAATGGATCTCGCGGATCGTGCGTCAGCACAGCAACGTGCGACGCCATGTGACGCTGCTGCCATACCTACGGGCTTGGCAGCGCCTCTGGAGATCACTCCAAGAGAGACGGGGAACGGCGGACGAGCGGAGCGGCAAGGCACTGCTCGACAAACTCTATTTTCCTCAGGTTCCAATCCGTTCCGTAGGCCGCCCATGAAAAGATTCGGACCGTGAGTCTCCGACGAGCGAGGTTCGCGGGGAGGTCGTCCGGTGCCGTCTATCAACTCTTTGGACAGCAGTTTTTCATTGCCTTTGAAGAACGCTCGTATCCTGTTGATCAAGCCCAGTTCTCTTGGGGACATCGTTCACGCGTTTCCAGTCGTGTCGGCGATCAAAACACAATGGCCAGGTTCGCATATTACGTGGGTGGTGAAGCGCCAGTGGGCTGACCTTGTCGAGCGGGCGGAAGGAATCGACCGTGTTTGGCCTGTGGAGATGACGGTACGCAGTTGGATCAGAGAAGGCCGGGCGCTGCGCGCCCAGCGGTTTGACCTCGCCATAGATTTGCAAGGGCTGTTTCGCAGCGGCATCTTGGCACGCTTCAGCGGCGCACCGACACGAATCGGATTCGCAAATGGGAGGGAAGGGAGCCCATGGTTCTATACTCAACGCGTACCGGTCCCCAATCCCGATATCCCTGCCGTCGATCGATATCTTTCGGTTGCCGCGGCGTTGGGAGCATCTCTGACGGACAAACCTCGATTTGATTTTAGATTGCCGGAGAAGGACGTGACGGCCGTTCGGGAGCTCTGCCGGCGCAGAGGTTTTTCGGTGGACAGGCCATGGGTCGCCATGAACATTGGGTCGCGGTGGCCGACCAAGCGCTGGCCGCTGGCGTCCTTCGCCGCTGTCGTGGATCAGCTGCATGAGACACATCGTGATCCGGTCGTTATGATAGGAGGCGAAGATGAACGCGCATACATGAATAAGTTGAGAGCTCTGACGGATCGTCCGTTCATCGATTTGAGCGGTGATATCCCATTAGGGTGCTTGCCGGCACTGCTCTCGAAAGCGACCGTCATGATCACAAACGATTCCGGGCCAATGCATATCGCTGCGGCTCTCGGGGTTCCGGTAATCGCGATATTCGGACCCACGAGTGCGGCGCGAACCGGACCGTACGGAGACGGCCATCAGGTACTGACCAATCGGATCCCTTGCAGCCCTTGTTTCAGTCGTGTTTGCCGACACGATCCTGCATTGGAATGCCTTCATCTCATTAAGCCGGCCCACGTTGTCGATGTTATACGGCCGCTGTTGGCGGCTCATGTACCATGTCGATGAATGTCCTGATCGTTCGCCCGGACGGCATCGGCGACGTCCTGCTCTCTCTTCCCGTGGCGACCCAACTCAGGCGGCTTGCGCCAGGCGCCACAATTGGGTTTCTCACCAGCCCTACCGTCGCGCCACTTCTCGATCGCCATCCCGATGTAGACTATGTGCGAACGATTCGCTTTACAGACCCATTCAAGGAACTCCGTCTCGCTTTTTCACAGGGAGTTGAAGCGGCGATTTTTCTGAAACCGTTTCGTCGTCTTATGTGGGCCGCATGGGTGGCCGGTGTGCCGATTCGAGTTGCAACAAGATATCGTTGGTATAGCCTGCTGGCCAATCGCCATATCTATGAACATCGCAGCGAATTTTCTAAACATGAATCAGAGTACAACGTTGAGATGTTGAAGGGCTTGGGGTTGAGCCCTCAGCCTATAAGCCCGCCGGTGCTCACCTTGACGGAGGCCGAACGGGTCGCCGGTGCATTCCGGTGGTCGGGATTACCGAGTCCACGCGTCGTGGTCCACCCGGGAGGAATTTCTGCACGCCGCTGGCGGCTGGAGCATTACCGTGACCTTGTCGTGACCTTGACGGACAAAGGGTATGGTGTCGTGCTGACAGGCAGTGATCAGGAACGAACTGAATTTGGAAAAGAACTATGTGGGTCTACGGCGCTTCCATCAGGGGTAGCGGATCATATGGGTCATCTGTCAATGCGAGAACTGATGTCATTGATCGCCAATGCTCATGTCGTCGTCTCAGGAGCGACAGGGCCCGCTCACTTGGCGGCAGCCTTGGGTATCCCCACCGTCACCTTGTTTGACCCGCGACGAAACAATTTGCCGGTGAGATGGAAACCTCTTGGGACGGGAGTCTTGCTGCGGCCGGATGTTCCCACTTGTGACAAATGTATCGGAAAAGCCTGTCCTTATTGGGACTGTCTTGATCGGTTCACTGTCGCACAGGTCACCGCAGCGATCACCAAGGTCTTATCACAGCCCTCTCCACTCACTGTTCTTCACATATAAGTCAAAACTCAAGGGAAACTCTTCGTGGCACTCTTGACTCCACGTCAAGTCTGTGTTCATATTCTGAACGTTTGGTTCTAACTATATGAATCTCCAAGGACAACGAGATCTTCTCCTGCTGACCGAGGTGGAGCGAGATGGTGCGGTTACTCAACGATCTCTCGCTTCAAAGCTAGGGGTTGCGCTGGGCCTGACCAATCTCTATCTTAAGCGGTTGGCACGGAAAGGCCATATCAAGATAACCACAATCCCCTCACACCGGGTTCGGTATTTACTGACTCCGCAAGGGTTTGCCGAGAAATCAAGACTGACGTACCTCTATATGGAATATTCCCTGTCTCACTACCGCGAGATGCGTGCGCGGCTGCGAGAGACGCTGTCCCGCGCGGCCAGGAATGGAACGAAACGAGTCGTCATATACGGAACCGGTGAACTGGCGGAAATGGCCTATTTGTCGCTCCGAGAAATGCACATCACCTTGGTCGGATTTGTAGATGATCACCAGCAAGAGGCGTTCTTGTCCTATCCGGTCTGGCCGCCGGAAGCGCTCAGTGAATGGGAATTCGATGCGGTGTTACTGGCGGATTTCGATCAAACGGCGGGACACCGTACACAATTGAGACAGCGTCATGTTCCGGATAGCAAGATCATAGCGCTTGCCCCATCGGCCTGAGTGTTGTGGCCCGGTTGTTTTTCTGTTTCCTGTAAGTGAAAGGGCGGAGCTGCGTCTGAGCGACCTTTTCGTTGAAGAGTGTTCTAGCCTCTCTGGTAACAGATCGGTGATACAAATGAGAAAGGCCAGACGGAGGAAACGGATCAGACAGACGAGATAGACCATGGACCAGACAGACAATCTCAACTGGTACGCACTCCGCACCAAATCCCGACATGAAAAACTGGTGCGGGATCAGTTGGATAAGCAAGGAATCGAGCCGTTGCTTCCGACGGTCAAACGCCTGAGCCAGTGGAAAGACAGGAAAAAAGAAATCGAGGTCCCGCTGTTCTCGGGGTATTGTTTCGTGCGGTTTTCTCAATTCGAAAAGGCGCCTGTACAAAAGATCGTGGGCGTCGTCGAAATCGTCGGCAGCGGAAATCGGCCCGAACCGATCCCCGAGGAGGAAATCAACGCCTTACGATGCCTGATAACGAGCGTCCTTCCGTATGATCCCCATCCCTATCTTCATGAAGGAATGAAGGTGGAAGTTGTTCATGGGCCGTTGCAGGGTGCCCAGGGCATTCTGTTGCGAAAAGAGAAGCGGCATCGCTTAGTGATCGGAGTGCGACTTATTCAGCAAGCGGCGGCCGTGGAGATCGATGTACATGATGTGGTGGCGGTGTAATGAACTGACCCGACATGCCGACAATATGTGTTGATAGACTGCCAGGGTTTCATGTTTCACGGAGATCCATGGATGTATGAGGAGTAGTCAGCGTCAGAGAGCAGCGAGCAATTGGCTCGCCCAATGAAAAGAGAGCCATACGAATGTCCGGAAAATCAGTACGTCATATTCCACGCGCTTCACTCACCACGCCCTCGGGAGCGACCAACGTCGTCTGGCATCGGACGACTGTGACCCGTGCGCATCGCGAGGCGCAAAACGGCCATCGGAGCGCGATCATCTGGTTCACAGGATTGTCCGGCTCGGGTAAGTCGACGCTGGCCCATGCGGTAGAAGACCGCCTGCACCGGCGTGGTTGCCGGTGTTTCGTCCTCGACGGTGACAACGTCCGTCACGGGCTCTGCAGCGACTTGGGGTTCTCAGTTTTAGACCGGCAAGAAAATATCCGACGCATCAGCGAGGTCGCGAAACTGTTCATGGAAGCAGGCTCGATCGTGCTGACGGCCTTCATCTCTCCCTATCACGCGGATCGGAGGCGCGCGCGAGAGATGGTGGCGAATGACGATTTTCTGGAGATCTATTGTAATGCGCAGATTGAAGTCTGCGAAGCGCGTGACGTCAAGGGAATGTACAAGAAAGCGCGTGCAGGCCAGATTGCGGAATTCACCGGGGTCTCATCGCCCTATGAAATTCCGGAGCATCCCGACCTGATCGTGGAAACGGGGCGCGTGGAGCTTGAAGAGTGTGTGAGCCAGGTGATGAAAGAACTGGAGCGGCGTGGGGTGATCAACAGGGCAGCGACAGGGACCGCGTCATGATGAGAATATGGTCCCGAACGAGAACCGGTTATTCATAAAACACGAGGATGGAGAGTCAAGCTGAGCTGATCATCGAAGCGGGTAAGACCGAACATCATTATTGGAAAGACCTGTGGCGATACCGTGAATTATTCTATTTCCTGGCATGGCGAGACATATTGGTCCGGTACAAACAGACCATCATAGGAGTGGCATGGGCCGTGTTACGACCCTTGCTGACGATGGTGGCGTTTGTGTTCGTGTTCGGAAAGCTCGCACGTATGCCGTCCGACGGCGTGCCCTATCCCATTTTGGTCTTTGCCGCGCTGCTACCATGGCAATTTTTTGCCAATGCCTTTACCGAAGCGGGCAATAGCTTGGTCAGCAATGCCAATATGATATCCAAGGTCTATTTCCCTCGTGTGGTGATCCCGGCCAGCGCGGTGATTGTGAGCTTTGTGGATTTTTTATTATCGGGAGCGCTGTTGGCCACGTTGATGCTCTGGTACGGGCTGACGCCTGACTGGCGGATTATGACCGTGCCCCTGTTCATGGCTCTTGCCATCGCGGCCGCCATGGGAACAGGTCTGTGGATCGCGGCGCTCAACGTCAAGTACCGGGATTTCCGCTATATCATACCTTTCATCGTGCAATTCGGCTTGTATATTTCACCGGTCGGATACAGCAGTGCCGTCGTTCCGGACCACTGGCGGTTGCTGTATTCCATCAATCCAATGGTGGGTGTGATTGATGGATTCCGCTGGGCGCTCCTGGGGGGAGAATCTCAATTGTACTGGCCCGGTGTCTCGCTGTCCCTCGTGCTTGTTATGCTGATTGCCGTCACCGGCGTCTTGTATTTCCGTAAGACGGAAAAAAGTTTTGCGGACGTGATCTGATGGGCGTCGCTATCGCCGTCGAGGGCCTGTCGAAGAAGTACCTCATCGGCCATCAACGCGAACCGTACACGGCGTTACGGGATGTCTTGACGAACGGCGCAAAGCGATTTGCATCCAGGCTGCTCCATCCTTTTTCAACTCCAGAAGATGATGTGACACATGAAACGTTTTGGGCGCTCAAGGATGTCAACTTTACCATCCAACAGGGAGATCGAGTCGGGATTATCGGCCGGAACGGAGCCGGCAAATCGACGCTGCTCAAGATCCTCAGCCGGATCACCGAGCCGACATCCGGCCGAATGAGGATTCGGGGCCGAGTGTCGAGCTTGCTGGAAGTCGGCACTGGTTTCCATCCCGAGCTCACCGGCAGGGAAAACATTTTCTTGAATGGGGCAGTTCTCGGCATGAGGAGGGCAGAGATCGTGCGCAAGTTCGACGAGATCGTGGCCTTCGCCGAAGTCGAACAGTTTCTCGACACGCCGGTGAAACGGTACTCCAGCGGGATGTACATCCGGCTCGCTTTTGCCGTTGCCGCGCATCTCGAGCCGGAAATTTTCATCGTCGATGAAGTGCTGGCGGTCGGCGACATTCAGTTTCAAAGGAAGTGTCTTGGGAAAATGGAAGATGTGGGCAAAGAAGGCAGGACAGTATTGTTCGTCAGTCACAATATGGCCGCAGTCAATCAGCTGTGCACGAAAGGCCTCCTGATTGACAAAGGACGGATATCCGCAGAAGGCGCCGTGGAAAATATTCTAGGCCAATATATTCAGAGTGGCGTCGTTAATCGGAGCCATACCTTTGTAAATCGAACGCGAGAAGATTCTCAAGCTAAAGCAAGGCTGATCGAAGCACGGGTGTTGGGAAAGCACAATGAATCTTGTGCGGTGTTACCTGTCGATCAGCCCGCCAGTATCATGCTCGTTTGGCGGCTCAAAGTGCCGGTACCATTCCTGCGTGTCGGTGTGGAAATCACGGACACGAACGGAGTAGTCGTTCTCTCCAGTATGGATACCGATACCACCGGCTTGCATGGCAAGCCACGTCAACCTGGAATTTTCCATGAAATGATGTCGATGCCGCCTTTCTTGTTGATGCCGGGGGTCTACAGTGTCAAGACCTTTGCCGGCATGCCGGGTATCGAAAGAATCATGGAGATGGAAAATATACTGGAATTTGAGGTGACGGAAAACCAGACGCATCTTTCTCATGTGCCGAGCGCTCGAAGAAGCGGATACATCGCTGCGCCATTACAATGGGAGATCAACCGTGGGCCTGCTGAGTAGAGTCATCAACAAAGCCAAGCGGGTATTGTCGAGCGGCAGCACTACCCCACTTTGGAGCGTGCCGAATCCCAAAGCGTCCGATATCTATCTGGTTTCTTATCCAAAATCAGGCAACACGTGGATGCGTTATCTCATGGCCTACGCAATCTGGCCGGAGATCGCAGAGGTCGACTTAGTCGAAATGGCCGCATATGTGCCGAGTTTCGGACTGAAGCATGATTACGACATCATGCTGGATCCGAATTCACCGTGCAATCGACTTAAACACCGTATCATCAAAGAACATGTGCCGTACAACCAACTGGCCGGACGGTACATCAAGCGAGCCATCTACATTGCGCGTGACGGCAGAGACGCGATGGTTTCATACTGGCATTTCTGCAACCAGCGGGACGGCACAGCTATTCCATTCAATGAATTCATAGAACTTTCCGCAAGGCCGGAACATTCCTATGGTCCATGGAGCGCTCATGTGACCGGGTGGATGAATGCGCCCTTGGAGGCAAAATTGGTGCTTCGCTACGAAGACTTGCTTTCAGACACCGCGAGTGCCTTGAAGCAGGCATTGAAGTTTGCCGAGATCGAAGCGACCGAAGTCGCGATCGCTCATGCCGTTGAACGCGCCTCATTCAGCTCCATGCGCAAGCTGGAGAAGGCGAAGGGTTTTAATTTGGAGATGCTGAAAACGGTAGAGTTCGTACGCAAAGGAAAAAGCGGATCCTGGCAGGATACATTCGGTCCCGGGGATCTGGAGAGGTTTGGCAGGTTCCATGGTGGCTCTATACCTGAACTTGGCTATTCCTGGTAATGAATACCGATTCCTTCATGGGCGACGAGAATTCAGAGCCGATCAATTGAGGCTTCCGTTTCATTACTTAGTGTGGAAATTGCGCAAGGCTATCGGCGCATATCGAAGTTATGCAGCGCTGCAGGCGCTTCGCGCAGAGAATCCCGGTTGTACTCTCTTGAGTCAAAATATTCACGACGTGCACTTGGGAGAGTCTGTGGCTATTCTTGAGCATGCGATTCTGAATTGCGTGCGCATGGGGAGCTGTAGTTACGTTTCATACAATTCCCGATTGTTCAACGTGGAAGTGGGAAAATTCTGTTCCATCGGACCCTATGTTCAAATCGGTCTTGCAAGGCATCCCTCGAGAACGTTTGTATCAACGTATCCCGCGTTCTATAGTAACGATAATGATGGTTGCCCCTCAAGGTTCCGAGAGAAGAAGACATTTGATGACTCTGTTCCCAAAACCAGCATCGGCCATGATGTCTGGATAGGTTCAAATGCAACAATCCCGGGGGGAATACAAATAGGAACGGGGGTTATAGTAGCGGCGGGGTCGGTTGTGGTCAAAGATATTCCGCCCTATATGGTCGTGGGAGGGAATCCCGCTCAAGTAATCAGGCATAGATTTTCCGAAGAGCAAATCAAGATTCTGCTGGCATCGGAATGGTGGAATTGGTCCATCGAAGCAATTAAGCGGCACTTAGATGCGTTTTCGGACATCGAGAGATTCAAGGAGATGGCGGAATCGATAGCCGGCTTACGGAAAGAGCCTGCACATCGTCTATGATCATTTGAGCAACCGCGCAAGACACTCGCCAGACGGTTTTAGCCAAGGTAACGAAAGGGGCTGTATCAAGACGTTAATCAAGTCCATCGTGAGAAGTGTGTTTGGCCTTGAGATATCATGGGCTAAGAATTCTTCTCCATCTGCCGCGCAATCTGCCGCCATCCAACTCGTTTCTACCTTGCGAAAATTCGAGATCGATTTGGTCCTGGATATTGGCGCGAACACGGGCCAGTTCGGATCAGAGATCCGTTACTATGGTTATACGGGCAAGATTGTGTCGTTCGAGCCACTTTCACAAGCGCACAGCATCTTGGTGAAGACCATTGCGGAGGATAGTAACTGGGAGGCATATCCGCCCTGCGCGCTTGGCGACCAGAACGGGGAGACCGTGATCAACATTGCAGGTAATTCTCAAAGCAGTTCCCTTCTGCCCATGCTTGAGGCGCATCGCAGCGCCGCGCCGGAATCAGTGTACGAGGGGGAGGAGAAGGTTTCCATTAAGACCTTGGATATCGTTGCAAGAGAATACGTAAAGGGTGCGCGCGCACCCTTTCTGAAGATCGATACGCAAGGTTTTGAATGGCGCGTGCTCGATGGCGCGCGCGAGACGTTGCCGCGCATCAAAGGAATATTGGTGGAGCTTTCTCTTGTGCCGTTGTACGAAGGCCAGCATTTGTGGCGAGACCTCGTCGACCGGCTGGAGGATGAGGGTTTTGCATTGTGGGCGCTGAGACCGG
>NZ_JBLYIG010000282.1:0-6991 GCF_049222245.1 Nitrospira sp. BLG_2
GCTCTGAATCGTTTCCTTGTACTCAAACCCCGGCTCGCGAAAATGGACGTGCAAATCGACGAACCCCGGCATCACAAGCTTCCCATTGGCTTGAATGGTCCGACCGTGCACGGGTTCGGAAAGGTTCGGGCCCACTGCAGCTATTTTGCCGTTGTCGATCAGCACATCGGCGATGCCGACAAACCGGCCTGGGTCAATGATGCGACCACCTTTAATCAAAATCGACACGATAAGCCCTCTCCCAAAATTGGCACAATCCGTTGATCCTGATCAATTGTTGAGTAACCCGCTGTCTTCAAGCTCGGACAATAGTTCACTCATTCGGCAGATCGACCGGGTCACCAATTCATGAATTCGCTCCGGACATGAGGTACAAGATTCCCATGCGCACCGCCACGCCGTTCGCCACTTGATCGAGAATCACCGAGGACAAACTATCGGCGACATCCGGCGCGATTTCCACTCCTCGATTGATCGGCCCCGGGTGCATGACGATGGCAGCGGAGTCCGCTAGCCGTACTCGCTCGGCGGTCAAACCATAGAGCCTCGAATACTCTCGAATCGTAGGAAACTGTGCGCGTCCCTGCCGCTCCAGCTGCAACCGAAGCATCATAATGACATGGACATCGCGCAGCCCTTCATCCATGCTGTAGTACACCTTCGCCCCCAGCTTCTCCACGCCGCGCGGCATCATCGTCGGCGGTCCCACCAGACGCACCTCGGCGCCAAGCTTGAGAAGCGCGTAGATATTCGAACGCGCCACGCGACTGTGCGACACATCTCCGATGATCGCCACGCGCAGTCCACGGAAATCCATTCCACGTTGTCGGATCGTGTACAGGTCGAGCAAGGCTTGCGTCGGGTGTTCGTGCCACCCATCGCCCGCGTTGATGACCGACGACTTGACGCCATTCGCCAGTGTTTCAGCGGCTCCGGCCGAAGAATGACGGAGAACGATGATGTCCGCTTGCATCGCTTCAATATTCCGCGCCGTGTCAAGAAGTGTTTCCCCCTTCACCACGCTGCTGGAGGAGGGAGAAAAGTTGATCACATCGGCGCTCAAACGCTTGGCCGCCAGCTCAAAGGAAGTGCGGGTCCTGGTGCTCGACTCAAAGAAGAGATTCACGACGGTCTTGCCTCGGAGCGCCGGCACTTTTTTGATCTCACGCCCGGTCACTTCCTTGAAGGAATCTGCCGTGTCCAGGATGAGCCTGATCTCATCCACGGACAACGGCGCGAGACTCAGCAGATCTTTGCGCTTGAGGCTCATGATTCCTCCGCTTCAGGATTTTAAGATCACCACGCGATCGTCTTCTCCGTCTTCGTCCAATAACACCTGGACCTGCTCATCCCGAGACGTCGGCAAATTTTTCCCTATGTAATTCGCTTTGATCGGCAGCTGCCGATGACCACGATCGACCAACACTGCGAGCTGGATTTCTTCAGGACGTCCCAAGTCCATGAGTCCATCCATCGCCGCTCGTATCGTTCTTCCGGTAAACAAGACATCGTCGACCAGTACGACGACTTTATTGGTCATGTCGAAAGGCACAGAAGTCTTTCTCAGAACCGGTTGATTTTTGCGCAACGCCAGATCATCGCGATACAACGTAATATCCAATTCGCCGATCGGAACCAACACGCCCTCGATACTGTGGATACGCTTGACGAGTCGATGGGCGAGATGCACGCCACCTGTCCGTATTCCCACTAGCGCGAGATCCTTTACCCCTTTATTCCGCTCCACAACCTCGTGCGCGATGCGCATCATGGCTCGGGAGATATCACCGGCATCCATAATCAGCTTTTCGTCTTTTCGTTCCACCGATCTGTTCATGGGAGTCGTCAAGTCAGGTGATTATGCGATCAGGTACTTCTCGAAATCCGGACATAAAAAAACCTCCTCACGTGCCGTTGTGAGAAGGTGGTTATCACCGGACATGGCCGGGGCGAAATTCATGATTGGCTCCTTGCTCACCTCACTGGATGAGCATTAAAGGTTTCGCCATCCTACTGGGATACTGGAAACCTGTCAAGCGCTCAAAGACGGACAATGCGGTATGTAATTTCGAATCTTCCGATTTCGGTTCGGTCACATCGCGTGTGAAGCGTGACCGTTGACTAACTATGATGAAAGTTACAGCCAGGAAGTATCTGTAAAGCGTACGCTATTTTGGCGCCGTCAGGGCATCCTGTGCGACGTGGCCTCGCTGGGACTTCTCTATGATGTTCTGTTGAATTTCCTTTGCGATGACCAGCGCCAGCTGGTCAGTGGACAGCGCACCCATCGGCAGGTGTTTCGTGTCGGTGTAAAATGGATCGTCAGGAGCTGCCGTCCGATGGAGATTGATTAAAATTGCCGCAGGCTGAACCGACCGCCCAGCCACCCCCACCATCACGGCTTTATCTACAGGCTGCACTCTGGTTCTTGTCGCCCAATCCCGCTGATCAACTCTGACGAACGCCACATTCCAGATCGTTCCGTTCAGGAGACCTGTCACGGCCAAGGGTGTGCGTTTAAGAAATGATGGCTCGCGAACGATTTGCTGCAAGGCGTCTCGAACTCGAATATCATAGAACTTCGTCGCAGAGTCCGGCTGACTCGGCGGAGCCAACATGGTGCTGCCGACCTCGTAATAAGACTGCCCGTCCAAACTCTGCAGGTCGTCGACGGTGCGCAGGTACGTTTCGAATAGCTGTTGGAGCAGCCCTACCCGTTCTTCACCGGAGAGGGTTCGAATCTCCTGGTCGGTTCGAATCGGTGCATGCCGAAGGTCTCGTTCAATGGAACCTGTCTTTGGCTTCTGATTAGTCGATGCTTTACTGATCACCCATTGAAACTCTCGCGCCAGCACAGGAGCAAACCGTTCTGCCTCACCAAGATATAGTCCCTCGCTCATCGAAGACGCGCTGATCAATAACCTAACCCGACCGGGATCCACCGTCCGAACAACTAAGAAAGGGAAGAGCTTTCCCTCATGATTGTGCACGGTCGGTTCGATAATGACACGCTCGAGCAAGCCTTTACTCACGGCTTCATCGAACAGCGGATAGGTATGCCGATGTTGATTCAAATAGGAGAATGTGTCGATCACAGTCCGGAGGGCTGCGGCGGCTTGAGCTTGATCACTCACCGCTTTCTCCACTCCTCGATCAACAAACACTCGGAACGAAAGATCTGGAACTTCGTTGCCTGTTCCTAAGGGATCCTGGAACTCGGCAGCAGAGTGCTCATCATGACCGGCATGAGTTACATAACTATCGGCGCACAAGCCGATCGCCACGACACACATCAGGAACAAAGCCCATAGAACCGGTGGCATCCGACAAGACATGATCGCCCCCATTGAGTCGAGAGACTGAGCGAAGCGTTCAAGGCAATTATGTCATGAGGGGCTTCTCGAGTGCGAGGCAGACGCCGTCTTTTCGTCGAGACCATGCTAACAAGTATCGGAAGAGATCTCCCTATTCGAACGGTATGTGTCGGGCTTTCAGAGTGGGAAAGTTCTTATGTGCCGCGCTAGTGAGCCGCTTCGGTCAAGCAGCTACGGAAGAAGATAGTTGTTAACAAGCGTGATACGTTGTGGGTAAGCCGTTCCATCTGTGGAGCAGTGGATGACACAAGCGGACCGGTGATATCCCAAACTCCTCGAACTGAGTGAACGAGACAGCTTGAAGAAGTTATCAATCACTCAATGGGAGATGGTCCTGGGCGCCTGAAGACGGCTGATGCTGTCCGACCAGAGTGTAGCCGGGTCTTTGTCGAAGATCGTGAACGTATCTGACGGCAAAATGCCCCATGCTCCTTCCCGCATTTCATGCTCAAGCTGCCCAGGAGCCCATCCGGCAAATCCGGTAAAGGCTCGAAACGTCTCGGTCGGCTTAGGCTGAGTCATGATGCGTTCCAGGACACGAGGTGTACCCATATAGACCCCGGCGATGATCTGACGGGTATCAGGCAAGAGCTCTGTGAGCCGGAACAACAGGACCAGTTGCGTTTGCCCGACCGGCCCGCCGGCAAACAATCGGTGGTGGGTTTGCTTCAGTACGGTAAAATCCGGCAAGGCTTCCGACAAGAGCACGTTGGTGGGGCGGTTCAGAATGAGGCCGACTGTCCCGCTTCGTCCATGTTCGATAATGAGCAGGACGGTCTGGTGGAAGTGCATATCACTCAACGAGGGACTGGCTATCAGGAGCACTCCCTTCTCGACCGACATAGGGGAAAACTCTTGCTGCGCTTGAGCCGATAACGCGAACAGGAGGGATAAGGTCACCACAAGAAGAGCGCTTTTCATGATGTTCCACGCAGCCACAAGAGCCAAGATTTCACCTTGGTGTCCAAAGCTAACAAATATCTTTTCTCTTGAGGTGAAAGCAACAGGAAGAATCGCGCTACGTTTGGTAGCTTTCCAGAGAGCGAGATGTGCTAGAGTAGACTCTCCGTTCGCTGCTTGTTGGACGTGAACCACCAAGATAACAACCGCGGGATCATTTCGAAGGAGAAGAGATTATGGGGAGAGGCTTGCGAAACCTCATCATGATGACCGTCCTCTGCGTCCTGCCGGGATGCATCGATCCGCCCAAATCTCCTTACGTCGACGTGCGGGACACGGTGTCACGGATCGATGAATTACAGCCCACGGCGGAGCAAGGCAGCGCGGAGGACCAGTACAATCTTGGCCTGAAGTATGAGAGAGCCTTGCCGCGAGATCACCGGGAGGCAGTCCGATGGTACCGCATGGCGGCGATGCAACGGCATGCCGGGGCTTTCTACCGACTCTGTGTGCTGTCGGACATCGGTCGTGGAATACCCCAAGACTATCAGGAAGCTCTACGGTGGTGCCGCCTTGCGGCGGATCAAGGGCATGGGCCATCAATGTTCGTGATCGCCACATATTATGAAAAGGCACGGGGAGTTCCCAAGGATGTAGTCCAAGCCTACCAGTGGTACAACTTGGCGGCGGCTAACGGCCATGAAGACGGAGCGAAATGGCGAGATCGTTTGGCAACGAACATGACGCCGACTCAAATCGCCCAGGCACAGTTTCTTGCACGGAATTGGAAGCCCAAGGACCAAACTTCAGTTAAAGAACAGTAGCCCAGGGCCTCTCCACACTCCTTGAAGCTTCTCATCCTGCCGGCGATACTGAACCAGCCATGCGCAAACCTTGAAGACTAATATTCATAGGATCTCCAAACACCCCCTCCGTTACCACAATTCGTGCTTGAAGTCGTGTCTTCTCGATGCGTAGGATATTTGCCCATGGTCCGCTAACCGCCAGCGGATATTCACGATCGTTCAGAATGGCTCACCGGTTTCCCTACTACTCTGTGACTCTCGTGGGATTTCTCTTGGTGTTCTTTCTGGCGTCAAGCTGTACCACTCCCAATCCAAGGCCGCCGCAACCGCTCATTGGCGGACCAACTGTGAACGAAGTCCTGAAACGGGCTCAGGCGGGCGATCCCAATGCTCAAAATAAATTGGGTTTACTTTATAGCGAGGGACAAGGTCTTCCACAAAACGATCTCGAAGCAAAGGATTGGTTTAAAAAGGCCGCTGATCAAGGGCACGCAGACGCACAGGTCAATCTTGGAACTCTTTATTCTCTAGGACGAGGCGCACCGTATAGTGACCACATGGCGTTGTTCTGGTTTCAAAAGGCGGCGGAACAACGAAATGCGTTGGCTTTTGCGAAACTGGGAATGATGTACGAACGAGGGCGCGGTGTACCCCGGAGCCTTATCGAAGCCCATATGTGGTATAGCCTTTCGGTTGCCTACGGTGAGAAACGTGCCGCCGAATCTCGCGAGGCGGTTGCCGCGCAGATGATGCCAGGGCAAATTGCCGAAGCGGAGGATCGAGCAAAGAAATGGATGCCCAAACGCCGATGACGGTGTACTCGGCTCATGGGCATGCAGAGGTAGCGGTTTTTATTCAATGAGTACACCCCTTTGTGACCACCACATCAATACTAAAAGACCTGTCACGGATCACAGCATGCTTCTCCGAGATACACATGCAGGGTTGTCCAATGGAATCGACAACAACCAACATGTGCTGAACTCGAGTTCAAGAACTAGTGATATTCCCAGCTTCTAAATCCCACTGCGTCCAGTAAACAAATACCATGAACAAATATTACCCATATAGGAGTGAAAATACGTTCACTAAAAGGAGGGTGCGATTATGCGTCCTATATCAAAGGTTATAGGGCTGACATTTTTAACCGTGGTATTCAGTATGGGTATGTCCACACTCGCCCTTTCCGTTGATAGAGAGGTCTATGACAAACAGGATGTGCAGTCCGGCAAGATCATTAAAGGGAAGGTGATGAAGGTCGATGAAAAATTCCCCCAGTCCTGGAATGTGTCGGTAAAAGACCAAGAAACGGGTGAAATCGTGATTCTCCACGTCGACAAGACGACCGCGAGAAAAGATATCATGCTGAAGCCGGACTTAGGGGACAACGTCGTCGCAAAATATAACCAACAGAATAACCATGCAGTATCGTTTCTGACAGATCAGGCCATAAATCGATGAAGTGTAGGGAGCCGGAGACCGAAAGGGCTAAGAGAGATCAAAAGATTCCCGCTTGCTTTTGGAGCCAACGGATGTACTTTACAATCTGATCCACGTCCTCTGCGTTGACGGTGGTGATCTTGGGCATATCGCCGAACTGCCAATGATGAGCCTTGACACCATTGGCCACCGCTCGCTGGAATGCGACATCGCCGTGATGATTCGGCTCATAGACCTTGTGAAGAAATGGTGGACCTTGAGTGGTACCTATTCCACCGATCCCATGGCAGGTTGAACAGTTAGCGTTGAATTTTTGCTCTCCTTCTCGTAACTCCGCTGGAGCAGAGACCGCGGTTCCTGTTCCCTTTGGCTCCTCCCCGTTTTGGCTGCAGGCTGGTGCAGCACCCAGAATCAGCACAAGGAGGCTCACCCATAATATTAGAGATGATTTCATATGCCGTAATGCTTATC
>NZ_JBLYIG010000283.1:0-3035 GCF_049222245.1 Nitrospira sp. BLG_2
CCATCGATCCCTTGGGAGATACCCGCAGCTGTAAGGTCAACATCCGCGTCATTGCCGCCACGAATGAGGATCTGCTTGCCCATATCAAGGCCGGTCGTTTCCGCCTCGATCTGTACTATCGGTTGAACGCCTATCAGCTACGCATCCCCCCTTTGCGTGAACGGCTAGAAGATATCGAGCCCATTCTCTTGATTTTCTTGGAGCGGGCCAAGCAGGAACGCGGATGCCGTATTAAGGCCATCGCCCCGGCGGCCCTTGCTGTCCTTCAAAACCACGATTGGCCTGGAAATGTACGCGAGCTCCACAATGTCGTCGAATGGCTGACAATCACATGTAAAGCAGAGATCATTCAGGCTGCTCATTTACCGGCATCGGTGAAAACCGCTCCCCCGATCAATTCTCTAGGCCAGAGCCCCAAGCCGTCGTTACTGGCCTTCGGGCTGTCGTTTCAGGACATGGAAAAACAGATGCTCGAAGAAGCGTTGCGAAAATCTTCAGGGAATGTCTCGGAAGCCAGTCGACTCCTCAAAATGACGAGGAACACGCTACGCTACCGCATGGCCAAATATCACCTCCAATAAGAGGTCATTATTGAAAGCAATCTTGCATGAGACGCTTGAATGCAAGGTGTTCCCATGCATGCTGTTCGGTTACACAGTGACGGTGGACAGGACTTTTTAACCTAGAGGGAATCATGGATCTCGTTCGACTTGCCGTCGCCGGTAGTCTTGTCGTACTGCAATATGCTTGTGCCATGAACCAGCCCTTGTCCGCGCCGCATGGCAGCAATGCCACCGCCGCCAGCCACAATGCTGACGGCATTGCTCATTATGAGATGGAACAGTGGTCGATCGCCAAGGATCATTTCCTGTCCGCTATCGAGGCTGACCCGAATCTCGCCGAGGCCCACTTCAATCTCGGCCTCGCGTTCAATAAACTGGATCTTCAGTCGGAAGCCACAACCCATTTCAAACAAGCGGCTGAACTGGCACCTGCCAACAATGCAATCGTCCAATCACAGGCCTATCGAAGTCGCACGGCTCCTCCCTCACCCTCCAGCTACGGCACAGGTGGCTATGGGGGAATGGGAGGATATTAGTGCATATCCAGGTTAACCGGCGGAGATGCGATTCCTGTTCAACTGCCGGCGTCTCACCCTAATACCTGCTCAACTCCAGAAATCTCGATGATATGTCGGCAGTGACGCGATAGTTGTTTAAGATTTCTTGGGAGCGAACCGATATCGCTTACCGGAGAATCCGTCTCGACCGATATTGTCATGAACAAACGAATTGGCATCGACGAATTGCAGCCGGGCATGCTGGTTGAAAAGCTCGATCGGTCCTGGCTGGATACGCCGTTTTTCCGGCACAAAATGACGATCACCTCGCGCCAACAAATCGCCCAGTTGAAATCCTGCGGGGTACGGACTCTGATCGTGAGCCTTCATGCGGATGAGATTGCGGACACACCGGAAGCGGAGTCGAACATCGCCGCTGACATTGCGCGACCGGCCATGGAAGGCACGGCATCGGTGCGGTCGATCGTTCCGTTCGAGGAAGAGTTGCATGCCGCCAGGCAAGTATATCAAGCCGCCAAGACGATCGTGCAGAACGCGATGCATGACACGCGGCTTGGGCGAGCCATCGACGTTGAGTCCGTCCGACAGGTTGTATCCGACATGACCGACAGCGTCTTAAGGAATTCTGATGCCCTCACGAGTTTGTCGAGACTCAAGCGATTCGACGAATATACCTTTTATCATTCCGTCAACACCGCGTTGCTCGCCATGTCCTTGGGGCGCAGGCTCGGGTTCGACCGATCGGCGTTGCACTTGGCCGGCGTCGGAACGCTGTTGCATGATATCGGCAAAATGAAGATCCCTCTCGAAGTTCTGAACAAGTCCGGTCGCTTCGAAGCCCATGAAATGGAGATCATGAAACAGCACGTGCTCAGGGGCGTCGAGGTCTTGAACAGCACGACCGGCTTGGGAGATTCATACATACGGCCTGCGCTTGAGCATCACGAGCGAGTGAATGGGGTCGGCTATCCGCATCGGCGGGCGAAACAAGACATCAGTCAGTTTGGTTTGATTACCGCTGTCGTCGATGTCTACGATGCCATGACGAGTGATCGATGCTACCACAAGGGGAAGCCTGCTCATGAAGCCCTCCAATTTCTCTATCGTCTCTCGCTGGAAGGCCATCTCGACTCGACGTTAGTCCAACGATTCATCCAGGTTGTCGGGGTCTATCCGGTTGGATCAGTCGTAGAGTTAAGTACCGGTGAAATCGGCGTCGTCAAACAGATAAACCATCATGCGCCGTTGGCGCCGTTGGTATTCCTGGTGAGGAGCGAAGGGAACACATTACTCGCTCGTCCGAAAGAGCTGGATCTCTGCGGACAAATAGAACAACCGCATCGAAACATCGCAGCCATCCTGTATCCACACCAAGTCGGTATCGATCCGACCGACTATCTGGACAAGAAAGCGGCATAGACATTCTCATCGCAACTACCTTCCCGCTCTCACATTGACAAAACATTGACGACTCAACCCTTCCGCACTGTCAATTTTCTGGAAATACTCTACTCAGCTTAACTACGTAATCATCAAATCATTGAAATACTGGAATATGACAAATTGGTGCAGCTCTTGCTTAACTTTTCCCTCAGCTGTGAATGTAGCCACCTGAGGAGGGATCAATGGAATGTCCGAAGTGCAAGGGGATGATGATGTTGGACCGATTTTCTGATTTCTTTCTCGTGTTCTATGCATGGAAATGTTTCAACTGCGGCGCCATTATTGACCGCACCATCTCCAACAACCGGAGAAACAGTCTGGTTGCCCGAAAGTCCCAGGCCGTCGCCACCCATTAACCGACGACCACTCGGCTCGGCCCACAATCCCGTAGGGACACCCGATGGCAGTGAAGGCTGATCACAGGGATTCCCTTACGCCGTCGTGTAGCTCACCGACACGAAGGCCTGGACCTGCCCCTCCGAGAGGGCACCTTCACTAACGGCCGGGTACG
>NZ_JBLYIG010000284.1:0-3594 GCF_049222245.1 Nitrospira sp. BLG_2
CCAATGCGGGCGTGGAAGCCCTCAATGCCACCATCCAGTGGGTGAAGAAGACTGCCCGCGGCTTCCGCAATGTCGAGCATTTCAAAACCGCGATCTATTTCCATTGTGGAAGATTGGATCTCTATCCAACCCACACAAAAATTTGAAGAGCCAACAATATATTGACTGAGCCGTTTTAAACGTAGAGTGTTTGGTTCAGCGTCACAACCCTCGCGAGGGGTGAGCAACCAAGGTTCACCCCTCGCAGCAGGGAGCGGTTCCCAAAGCAGATCGTCGAGCTGCGTCGCCGCTTCGGCGGGAATCGTGGCGATAACCTGTTGTCCTTGCAAAAAGTCATACGCATGGTTGAGTGGCAGCTTCACTCGGAGATCGATCCGGTGTCCTGAGCGGATATGTACCGTGGTGCGGATAAGGCCCGGCTCCTGACAGTGAACGACCCCTCTGATCAGGTTGACCGTGAAATCGGATATCAGGAGGATTCCTCCAGGATGTTCATGTGCTCTTCCGCCATAGGTGGTTTCATGACTCATCAGCAGACCTTCCGATCACGGATGATCAATCCGCTATGTCATCAACTCTTCATTCAACGCGACGGTTTTGATATGCGCGAAGACTCGCTGCCCTGGTTGCAGCCCCAATGTGACACACGATTTGCGGGTGATGCTGGCCACGAGCGGCGCGCCGATATCCAACAACACGTCTACTGACGATTGATTTATTTCCCGGATCTCGACAATCGTTGATTCGAGAATATTCAACACGCTGGTCGGCGCAACGGTTTTCCCTATGACGAGACTGACGTCGCTGGAAAGGATGTGTACCCGCATGACCTGTCCAACCGCGACAGCCTGAAGCGGAACAAAGAGGGGCTGGCCATGAAACTCCAGTCGGGTCAGGCCGTATTCCGCGTCATGCCCCGCGACGCGAGCGTCCAAGACGGCGCCGACTCGATGGGATCCGAAACTCCCCCGGTATTGTAGAGAGGTGAATGCCTCATCGAGCGCACCGGCTCTCACGACGTGTCCTTCCTTCAACAGAATGACACGGTCGGCCAGTTGGAGGATTTCAGTGATGGCATGGCTGACGTACATCACGGGGATCCGCAGCTCCTCATGAAGACGACGTATGAACGGAAGAAGCTCTTGCTTGCGCTGGATGTCGAGCGAGGCGAGCGGTTCGTCCAGCAAGAGCAGCTGAGGACTGGTCAGCAGCGCCCGGCCGATCGCCACCCGCTGTTGCTCGCCGCCGGAGAGTTTGTGAATGCGGCGTTCCATAAGATGGCCGATGCCGAGAATCTCGACGACCTGCTCGATCGCAAGACGGCGTTCTCCTACCGGCACGCGCTTAAACCCGTACAGAAGATTCGCGCGGACGTTGTAGTGGGGAAACAATCGAGGTTCTTGGAACACATACCCGATGGGACGTTGATAGAGCGGTCGACAGAGACCGATCTTCTCGTCCTGCCAGATCTCGGCGCCGAACTGCATGAAGCCGTCGGGGGCCCGTTCAAGTCCGGCCAGACATCTCAAGAGCGTGGTCTTCCCCGACCCAGAGGCGCCAAAGATTGCGGTAATACCGGACATGGGCACATCCAAACTGACGTTCAGATGAAAAGTCGGAAACCGCACATCAAAGCGCGCCAGCAAGTGACTCATGACGCATGGATGGGAAATCGGCGATTCGTGATATACACGGTCAGCAAGACAAGAAACGAAAAGACCAGCATGAAGGCCGAGACGACATGCGCTTGGGCGTATTCCCCGACTTCGACATGCTCGAAGATAGTCGTGGACAGCACACGCGTTTGTCCTGGAATCGAGCCGCCGACCATGAGCACGACCCCAAACTCGCCCATGGTATGCGCAAACCCAAGCACGATCGCACTGATATAGCCGCGCAAGGCGATCGGAGAGATGACCGTCAAAAACGCATCCCATTTCGACGCGCGGAGCGACCAGGCCGCTTCCAGCGGAGCTTTGCCGACCGCTTCAAATGCGCTTTGCAGCGGCTGGATCACGAATGGCATCGAATAAAACACTGAGGCGATCACCAGACCGGTGAAGGTGAAGGCCAGTGAGAGGTGAGCAAAACGACCGAGCGGTCCGTACGGACCCAGCGCGATCAGGATGTAGAACCCCAGGACGGTGGGAGGGAGGACAATCGGCAGTGCGACAGCGGCTTCTACGATGGGTCTGAACCGGGAACGAGTATGAGCCAGCCACCAGGCGAGAGGCGTGCCCACAATTAATAGGACGATCACCGTCATTGTCGCAAGTCGCAGGGTGACCCACAGCGCGCTCAAATCAAAATCTGTCAGGACTCCCATGTGTCCTCCTACTTCAGCTCATAGCCAAAGCGTTCAATGATGGCTTTGGCTTGCGGACCACCGATGAACTCCAGGAGGGCTTTTGCCGCTGGGTTCTCCTTGCCCTTCGTCAGCAAAATCACATCTTGCTTGATCGATTCATGCAAATTGGTTGGGACTTCCCACCGGCTGCCCTTTCCCTTGAACTTGGCATCCATGACTTGAGACAAGGCCACGAAACCCAACTGAGCATTGCCGGATTCGATGAACCCCATGGTTTGTCCGATACTTTCTCCCATCACAATGTGAGGCTGCAGGCTGTCCCAAAGTTCCAGCTTTTGCATCGTCTGCATCGCCGCGACACCGTATGGCGCCGTCTTGGGGTTTGCGATAGCCAGGCGTTTGAACTGTTTTGAACGTAACGTCTCTTCTCCCTTGATCAGGCTCGCATTCGAACTCCACAGCACCAGACGGCCGATCGCATAGGTAAAGCGGGAATACTTGACGCCGAATCCCTCGTCTTCCAACAGTTTAGGACGTTCCCTATCGGCAGAGAAAAACACATCGAACGGCGCGCCGTTCTTGATTTGTGTATAGAAGCTTCCGGAGGACCCTCCCGCCACCTGCAACTGATGGCCCGTTGATTTTTCAAACTCCGATGCGATCTCGCGGAACGGCGGAATAAAATTCGCCGCCACTGCTACCACCGCTTGCTCGGCAAACGCCGGGGCGCCCGCCAGTATCACGATGACCCACACACACCAGGGAAGAAGCCGCTGTCTCATGGTCGATCCTTTCTTGCAGGAGATCGAACACGGCGCCAACTGTGTCTCGCCGCACGCTGGCCGTGGCCGACTTGAACCGTCTGAACACACCTGCGTTTGTTGCATCCACGGGTTTCTCGTCTCGTCGTGACGGCTCTCGTAGAGGGTTGTTGTTAACAACCGCTAGATTCTGACTCGCACGGAAATATAAAAGTAGTCCGAATCCTTGTTTCCACCGGATGGCATTTGGGCCAGGATGGTGGGGCTGTCAAAATAGGACCCCTTGAACCAATGGACATACCCGGCGTCAAAGTCCAGGTTGGCATTGATTTGCCATTGCGCTTGCAGCTCGACATCATGGCCTAACGAACCACCGGAATTTCCCGTGACATCCCGCAGGCCGCTGGCCCCGAAGAAATCCTTGTTCTGCGCTAGGAACCAAACTCGATGTTTCAGCAGCAAATTCCAGTCTTTGGTCGGCGTCAAGACCAATCGCCAACCCGGAGAAATCAAGTTGGTTCTGGA
>NZ_JBLYIG010000285.1:0-2644 GCF_049222245.1 Nitrospira sp. BLG_2
GATTTGGACAAGGAGAAGAAGGCGATCACCAAACAGTGGGCCAAGCGCGAGGAACAGATCGAGCGGGTCATGCAGGCCACGGTCGGCATGTACGGCGATCTTCAGGGCATCGCGGGCAAATCATTGAAAGAGATCGAGGGACTGGAACTGAGATCGCTGGAGGGGCCAGCAACCGAGGGAGAAAGGTTGCTCTGACGCAGCCTATTCCGCGGGCGGACATAATGCTGCCGCGAGGTCTTTCAATATGAGAAAGCTTGATTTATATTTGTTCTACAAATATAAATCATACTTTATATTAGACTCATCCGAGGTGCTTCCTGTTCGCACGCTGGTTTGCTGAACCGCTTGGCGGTAAGTTGAGGCGGCCGTTCGTACACCTACTGTTTGGTGCACGGCAAACGGGAAAATCCACGTTACTGAGATCACTGATCCCGCAAGATGCGCTGGTGTTCGATCTTTCCGATCCGCAGGAACGTTCGCGATTGCTGGCCAATCCGGATCTGTTCGTCCAGGCTTGCCGGGCATTGCCGGAGACGAAGACGCGCCGTGTTGTCCTTGTAGATGAGGCCCAGTCGGTTCCGGCCCTGTTCGATGCGGTTCAGCATCTCTACGATCAGGCCAAACGCCGCTGGCTGTTCATCCTATGCGGAAGTTCGGCTCGCAAGCTGCGCCTGACAGGCGCCAATCTCCTGCCGGGCCGAAGTTTTCTGCATCGGCTCTATCCCTTGACCTTGGTCGAACATCCTCCTCTGAGTCGTCCTCCCGCCCATGCCGACTCACCGCTCCCGTTCCAGTGGCCGGCTGCCGCCTCACCCAAACCGTTGTTCCCGGCCTGGGATTTGGAGACTCGCTTGGCCTACGGTGCCTTACCGGGCATGGTGGCAAGCGAAGAGGCCGATCGGATCGAATTGCTTCGCGCCTACTCGCATATCCACCTGGAGGAAGAAATCCGACGTGAGGCGCTGGTCCGGGACTGGGGGGCGTTTGTTCGATTTCTGCAATTGGCCGCGCGGGAATCAGGACAGATTTTGAACTATGCGGCGATTTCGCAGGAAACGGGCATCTCTCAGCCGACGGTGAAGAGTTATTATCAGCTCTTGGAGGATATGTTCGTGGGGTTCCAGATTCGGGCCTTCGGCAAAAGCCCGCGAAAGAATCTGTTGTCCACCCCGAAATTCCTATTCTTCGACCTGGGGGTTCGGCACACCGCGGCCGGCTTATCGCCATCTCTGGAGCTCGTCCGCGCCAATCCCGGCCAACTGTTTGAGCAATGGGTGGGCATTGAACTGTGGATACGTCTTCAGTATCTCGGCAATGGCGGGCTCTTCTATCAACGGACGCGTGGCGGAGCCGAGGTGGATTACATCCTCGAGCATGAGGGACATCTGACTCCCATCGAAGTGAAATGGACGGAACACCCATCGCTATCGGACGCACGACATCTGCTGACCTTTCTTGACGAGCATCCGCGGCAAGCCAGACGAGGTTATGTCATCTGTCGGTGTCCGCGACCTCTGCGCCTGCATGACAAGATCCTGGCGCTTCCATGGTACTGTCTCTGAGGGCGCGGTAGTAGGCGAGGCCGGATTGTGCCATCAGGACAGGGCGAGAGCGGGCGGCGTAGAACTGGCGTGCGGGGCAAGCTGCAGTTAGTCTGTACGGCGATCTTCAGGGCATCGCGGGCAAATCATTGAAAGAGATCGAGGGACTGGAACTGACGGCCTTGAATCAGCCATCGAGCGAAAAGAACGATGCGACAGAGCGGTGATCGTCATCGACGAGAGAGTACCGATCGTGATCCCATTCTGTGGTGTCGAGAGCGACAGCACATCCTGATCTACCTGAATTCGGTTCCTGTGACACAGGCTCGCGCCATCGCGTCAGAGCCAAATCGGAAGTCCAATCCAGGTTCCTTCCGTCCCAAACCATCGATAGCCCGTTCTTCTCATCGGTGCTTTGACTGATCGCCTTCGGCGGGTAGTCAAGACGCCGAATCCTGCTCGTTCCTCATCGCATCGCGGCATCTCTTCCGGTCCTTTTACATGTGTATCGAGATGGATACTCGTCGTATCTGAACCGATACAGAAAATGTTGCTCCAGAGCTTTTCATGGAAGCGATCACCGCAGAGGTGTCTCAATAGCTAAGTTCAACATCGATACGGGAATAGAACCGATGTCGTTTCCAGTGAGAGCCTACGGGTCTGTCGGGCACTTTCCATGCAGGCATCGAACGGAAAGGATGCGATCAGGTCTCCTGCGAAGGACGTGATTCGCGAGTGTCATCCATGCCACAGAGCGATCGGAAGGAACGTCCAATGGCGACCGTAACAACCACATCTACACGAATGGCCTCTCTACAGACCGTCTTGTGTCTCTTCGTGACATCGTGTCTGTGGCTTCCTCAGGGGGCGCCGGCCTTCCCCGTGAGCGATGCCGCCTGGTCCAACACAGAGTGGGAGGCCCATTGTGAATCGGCCCGAACGAGCTATAACCCCAAGGCTGCCTTGACGAACGAGACGCTCACTCTGAGGGTCGATGACCGGCGGTTTCTCGACTTTCTGTATTGGGTGTGGGCCAACAAGATTACCGAACATCAAGTTGAACAGGTGGGAGGGACGGGATGGCCGGGGCCGACGGACGGCGT
>NZ_JBLYIG010000286.1:0-3110 GCF_049222245.1 Nitrospira sp. BLG_2
GAGTGCTTCTTTTGTGGAGACCAAGGCGAATTGCGCGTAGCGATCCACGCGACTCGCCTGCATAGTTGATAAATACTGTTCCGGTGAGAAATTGAGGACTTGCCCAGCAACCCGCGAACGATAGCCGGACATCGGAAACCATCCCAGGGAGGGAATCGCAGTAATCCCAGAACGACCCGCAAGGGCCGCCTTCCAAAATTCACTGACCCCGATCCCGACGGGAGATACTACCCCGAGACCGGTAATTACCACGCGCGAGGTCATGTTTCTCCCTCCTTCTGGGCGCCTACGGCGCCTTTCTTACCGGAAGACCGATAGACAGTCAACTAGGAAACCTCTGTTTAGTGCCTAACTTTTAGTAACAGGTAGAGTCCGAAGCTGAGGAACAGCGCATTAGCCATCCAGCCGGCAAGCATGGGAGCCAAGGCTCCCCCTCGTCCGAGTGCGATAGCGACGGAATGGGTCGTCCAGTAGCAGAATCCAACGATGAACGCTTGCCCGATGCCCGCGGCCATATTTCCACCGCGGACTCCGGTTCGCCGTAAACTCAACGCAATCCCGACGAGCGCCATCACGACGGTCACTAACGGGAATGCGACCCGGCCGTAGTAGTCCGTCAACAGACGGGTGAACGAAAAATCTTCTTGCCGAAAGCGTGCCAGGTAATCTTGGATTTCCCGAAACGTCATGGTTTCTGAGTTCCCCACAAGTGAGGAGGAGAAATCATCCGGAATCAACGGAATCCTGATCGCTTGTTCCGTGAACAAAGCCAGTTCTACACTATCGTCCGATTGAAACCGGCGATGGTGTCCGTTCAGTAGGATCCAGCATTGCGAAGTGTAGCGGGCTTCAGCCGCTTCTGTAATCCGCTCGAGCTTAAACGGCGGACGAAAATAAAAAATTCGTACACCTCGAAGGATCTTGCCTCCGACGTCGATCTCATTGACTTCCATCAGGCCCTCGGCACTGATACGGACCCATGGCTGGGCGGCTTTGACGGTGATTGGAGCCGGCCTTTGCTCGATCTGGACTACGCGGACTTCTTCGGCTTTCTCCGAGGCGAGCGGGATGACGGTTGAGCTGAAGAAGCAGAGACTCACAGACACGCCGGCGGCAAACAGGAGAAACGGCGAGGTCATCCACAGCAAACTGATCCCGCAGCTGCGCATGGCGGTAATTTCGTTGCTGCGCGCGAGCAGACCGAGCGTCAGCAAGGTGGCCACTAAGATAGCAAACGGAGCGACTTGGAATGAAATGGAGGGAATCTTCAGTGCGAAGTACGCGAGGATAGGAACGATTCCCGATTCATAGCGCAAGAACCGGCGGACTTTCTCAAAAAAGTCGATGACTAGATAAATGGTCGCCAAGCCGGAAAAGCACATGCCGAAGATTTTGGAGTATTCACGCAGGATGTAGCGGAATAGAATCGTCATGATGCTATTGCCTGCTCATCCTGATGAAAAGGACGACGGTGATGACGACGAATATGATATTGGGCAACCAGGCTCCCCAAAACGGATGAAGGATCAAGGCCGTCACCAAAAAATCACACCCGACATTTAAGACATAAAACGCGATGATGATTCCTACGCCGACGGCAAACCCGCCGATCCGTCCGGACCGCTTCGAGACGATTCCGACCGGCACGCCGAGTAAACAGAATACGAGCGAAGCGGTCGGAAAGGCCAAGTCTTTATAATATTCCATCAGCCGACGAAGCGAGCCGGCATCCTTGCCGCCGGATTCGGCCAGCCGTGCCATGATCTGTTCATATGATGGGCGCTCTTCAGTGGCGGAATAGCTGCTGAGGTTAAGATCGATCTTGAGATCGTAACTGGCGAACGCGATCTGCCGATATTGATCGACCTGACGCGGTCGGCTATGAATGACTCCATTCACCAGCTGGAGTGCGACCTGCGTATGGGCTGCATCCATAAAGACATGGTATTGCTCCGCGACGATGACCCGAGGTTCATCGGGCAGACGTTCATCCGAGATAAAGATGCCCTCGGTCGGACCGCCTGGCTCTCCTTCGGGAACATAAATCATCATGCGGGGGATCGGCTCATTGAAGGTGCCCCGCTCCAAAGCCAAAGCCAGCTGATCTTTGAGCAGATTGAGAGCCACCTTCTTGAGGTTCAAGGAACTCCATGGCTGCCCCCATTGAGATAAGACCAATGTCATCGTAAAGACACACACCGAGAACAGAAATACCGGCTGCGAAAGGCGAAGCAGACTGAGCCCGGTTGCTCGCATAGCAACCAATTCCTTATCAAAGGATAACCGGCCAAATGCCGTAACCGACGCGATCAGTCCTGCGATCGGAAGCGTGAGTACGAGACCGGAGGGAAGCAGCATGGCGATCACCTTGAGAACCGCCCAAAAACCGATTCCCTTGGATACGAGGAGTTCGACAAGGCGCAAGAGTTCCCTGGTCAACATGACAAAGCAGAGCGCGCCGAGGCTGAGACCAAACGGAGAGAGAAGTTCCGTGAAAATGTACCGATCGAGCAGTGTTCGTAAGATCACAAAATATCTGGGCCGGAAAAATTTTGAACACTATAGGGGAGTCGTTCTCACCTGTAAACACAGGAGAAAATACCCGCCTTAAAGATTCGCTTGACAGAGCATGAAGCCTATGTTACATGCAGCGCGACTTTCCTTCAAAGATGGGTTCCGTGAGTGATGCATCATTCCTTCAGGTTCCCGTCCTTTCTACCAGCCGGATTCTTGCCCAATCTATTTTCAATTTTGATGCAGGAGTGATTGAGTGGAGCGGCTACGTAACCAAGGGTAGTTGTTGACAAAAGGAGGGCTTCTGTGAAGACAAAAGGAACAGTCAAGTGGTTCAACGATCGAAAAGGGTTTGGATTCATTCGGCTGGATAGCGGAGAAGACGTCTTCGTCCATTATTCCGCGTTACAAGGAGACGGTTTCAAGACTCTCAAGGAAGGGGAAAACGTCGAGTTTGATATCATACAAGGAGCCAAGGGTCCTCAAGCGGCCAATGTGCTCAAGTCGGCGATCGCAGCGTCCTAGGTGGTCATATCTTCCGTTTGGGTCGGTAGAAGAGCCGATCCTCCGAACAGGAGTGGTCGGCGCTCCCGCTC
>NZ_JBLYIG010000287.1:0-1692 GCF_049222245.1 Nitrospira sp. BLG_2
GTTGGTCGCTTTATCCCAAGGTGCTTCATCCGGCTGCGGAGGGTGCTGGGCGGGATGCCGAGCCGTGCTGCTGCTCCGTCGCGACCTTCGAGCCGCCAATCGGTCAATGACAGAGTTTGGAGAATGTGTTGGCGCTCGAAATCCTTGAGGCTGGACGACGCTAGGCTGGTGGATGAGCGGTCCTGCAACCCGAGGAGATGGTCGTCGATCCGTAAGATCGGCTCGTGTGAGAGAATCAAGGCGCGCTCGATCACATTTGCCAATTCACGGACGTTGCCGGGCCAAGAATAGCGGACCAATCGTTCCAAAGAATCAGGATCGATCTGCGTACACGAACGGGGGATCCTCGCTGCGTATAGCTCGAGGAAGTGCCTCGCCAACGACGGAATATCTTCCGGCCGTTCGCGCAGTGTGGGTAGTCGGATCGGAAACACGTTCAGACGATACAGAAGATCGGCTCGAAACGTCCCGAGCTTGACCGCTGCGGAAAGGTCGCGATTTGTCGCGGCGATGATACGAACATCGACTCGAATGGGTTGTTTCCCACCCAAACGATCAACCATCCCATCCTGTAAGACTCGCAGTAATTTCGCCTGCGTCTCCAGAGGCATTTCACCGACTTCATCCAGGAACAATGTTCCTTCATGGGCCAGTTCGAATCGTCCTTCACGGGCGCGGTCCGCTCCCGTAAATGCGCCGCGCTCGTGCCCAAATAATTCGCTTTCAACCAGGCCGGCCGGAAAGGAGGCGCAATTCACGCGAACCATGGCTTTCCGACGGCGCTGACTCAAATCGTGAATGGTTTGCGCGATCAATTCTTTGCCGGTTCCTGTCTCACCGGTCAAGAGAACGGTCGTGGACGTCGGGGCGACTCCTCGCGCGAGGGCTAAGACGTGTTGAAAGACGGCGCTTTCTCCGACCAATCTGTCGATGTTTTTTGTGAACCGCAGCTCCTCGTTCAGATACACATTTTCCTTGGCAAGTTGGTTTCGTAAGCGATCGATTTGTTCGTAGGCTTGGACGTGATCGATCGCATAGGCGATCTGCATCGCCACTTGCGTGAGGAATTCGATATCTCCCGGGTCGGGATCGCCCGATTCCCGAGTGCCGATATTGAGAATGCCGAGGCATTGATCTTTCACGAGCAGCGGAAGATTGATCATTCGTCCGAGCCCTTCTTGAGCGTATAATTTATCTTCGGGGAAGACTTGCTCATTCTTGAGGTCAGGGCGAATGTGCAGGGTTTTGTGTTCGTATACCCATCCCATCGCGCTTCCGTGGCGCGGGACGACGGCATCGCGGCCAAGCTCGACCTGCGGGACCGTGGTCGCGAGGACGTAAAACCGGAATGCATCGGTCTGAGGATCGTACTGAGTGATCGAGGCGCGGGCCCATGGAATGGCTTTGGTGATCTCTACTGTAATCGCTTCCCACAGGCTGCGCATGTCGCGCTGCGAATTCAGCACGAGGGCGACGGACAAGAGGGCTCGATAGTTGCGTTCGATCTGGTCCAAGGATTTCCAAGCTCCGGGGCGTTTTGATTCAATCACAGAAGAAACCGGGATGTCCAGGCGCAGGCGTGCGGATATCTCACATTGTGTTTCTGTGCCAATGGCTGAGCAGTGAATGGCTCGATGAAAAGCCGCGAGAAAAGTGGCGGTGCGCCATAGTCGCTATGTTACAATCCGCCAC
>NZ_JBLYIG010000288.1:0-1625 GCF_049222245.1 Nitrospira sp. BLG_2
ATAAGCGCGTGAAGGAACTCGTGGGTTACGTGAAGAGCTTGAAGATCAAAACGCCCTGTCTCGACTTCGCCTTGGCGGTTGAGCAGGTGACGGCGACGAAGAAGGATAATTTGATTCTGAACGTGGACGGCACGATGGCGGCCGTGTTGGTCGATCTGGGGTTCCCGGTCGACAGTTTGAACGGTTTCTTCATCTTGTCGCGCACGATCGGATTGATCGGCCACTGGGTCGATCAGAAGCGCCAGGACAGCCGCTTGATCCGGCTGTTCGATTATCTGGTGAACTATGCGGCGCCCAAACGGCGGGAGGTCCCGCCGTTAAAATAGTCGCGCGAGGTTCCTCCATTAAGGATGGATGCGGGAAGCTCTGCTGCTAAATAGGCTCATGAAGCGCCACTGTTGAAACAATTGCGGGAGGGCTTCGCCGCTCGGCAAGTGGCGGAGCATGCCGCCCTAACCTAAGGCTGGTGACGGGGCGTGGCCGAGGAGCACAACTCCTTGGCTCCTGGCTCCAAATACCCACGCCCGTTTGTAAGGAGAGCGCAATGTCACTCGAGCTCGCGAAGAAGCTCTACGCCAAAATGCCTGAGATCTTCGAGAAGGCCAGAAAGAGATTCGGCCGTCCGTTGACGTTGGCGGAAAAGATTCTCGTCTCGCATGCCGACAACTTCGATACCCAACAGTGGGAGCGTGGGAAGGCCATGTTGGCGCTGCGCCCAGACCGCGTGGCGATGCAGGATGCGACGGCGCAGATGGCCATGTTGCAATTTATGCAGGCCGGCAAGAAAAAAGCCGCTGTGCCGAGCACCATCCACTGCGACCACCTGATTCGCGCGGAAATGGGCTCAGAGAAAGATCTGCTCCGCGCCATGGATGAAAACAAGGAAGTGTACAACTTCCTCGCGTCTGCTGCGAAGAAGTACGGCATCGGTTTCTGGAAGCCGGGCGCCGGTATTATTCACCAGGTCGTGCTGGAAAACTATGCGTTCCCCGGCGGGCTGATCATCGGGACCGACTCGCACACGCCGAACGGCGGTGGTCTAGGTATGTTGGCCATCGGCGTCGGCGGAGCGGATGCGGGCGAAGTGATGGCCGGTCTGCCTTGGGAAGTGCTCCATCCGAAGCTGATCGGCGTGAAACTGACCGGCAAGTTGAGCGGCTGGGCGTCACCGAAGGACGTGATCCTCTATCTGTGCGGCCTGCTCACCGTAAAGGGAGGGACGAACAAGATCGTCGAATACTTCGGTCCCGGCGCCGAAACGATCAGCGCGACCGGCAAGGGCACCATCTGCAATATGGGTGCGGAGCTGGGAGCGACCACGTCGGTATTTCCCTTCGATCAAAAGATGGTCGACTATCTGAACATTACGGATCGGGCCGATTTGGCGAAATTAGCCCAGGCCAATAAACCGTTACTTGTGGCTGACCCGGAAGTCAATCAGTCGCCCGAGAAGTATTATGACCAAATCGTCGAAATCGATTTATCCAAGCTCGAGCCGCATGTGGTCGGTCCTCATACACCCGACCTTGCTCGACCGGTCTCGAAGCTGAAGGCGGAAGCGCAGGAAAAGGGCTATCCGGTCGAGCTGAAGGCGGCCTTGATCGGCAGCTGTACGAACTCGTCGT
>NZ_JBLYIG010000289.1:0-27742 GCF_049222245.1 Nitrospira sp. BLG_2
TAGAAATTTCGATCTGGAGCTCCAAGAGAGAGCCTCCGAACTGACCGCCGCCACGCTGTTGGCCCAAGAGAAGCTCCTGGAAACCGAGCTGTCAGGACAATATGCTATCGGAGAAAGCACCGGAGAGTTTCCGAATATCCCCATGGGAGCACAACTGACCATGCAGGCCACTCCGAGAGCAGTCGGATACACATGGAAGCGCACGATCGCGCCCACCCCATTGGAGCTGATTCGAGAGATTCGGATCAAGGTCTCGTGGCTGCGCGGTGGACTGGAAGAATCTGTAGAGGTCAGCACCTATGTCTTCGCCGGCCGTCTTACCTTCTAGCAGGATGCTGAAAAAGTCCGCCGGCTTCATGGATCTCAAGGGTAAGGCCAAGGTTGAGAATGTGCGTAAAATAGCTTTTCAACAACAGGCTAAATCCGAAACCGGCTTTACGCTCGTCGAAATCCTGGTCGCGGTGGCTTTACTAGGCATGATCGGCGCCATGGTCTTCGGGTCGCTCGTCCTGACGACGAACGCCGTGGAAGCCGGCCGAGAGCATGCGGCGAAGGAACAAGCGATCAGAAGAATTTTGCGTCTCATGGCCGAGGAAATTTCTCTCAGCAAACGCACTACCATGTACCCCTGGGTGGGAACGAACGCGACACAAGACGGTCAACCGGCCGACATCCTGGCCTTCCTCGCGATGAGTCAAGAATTGAGCACGTCGGCCGCCAAGGAAAGCGAGACCGTCCGCGTGGTCTACACGCGTGAACGCGATCGGTTGATTCGGTTCGTCCGCAGGAATCTCTATACGCTGACCGATACCAATGAGTCATTGGATCAGATGGAACTGGCCGACCGTGTCCAAGCCTTCAATATCCGATATTACGATGACCAGAGCCGACTCTGGATCGACGAATGGCCGGCGGTCTCCAAAATCCCCACGGCCTTGTTGATCGAAGTGACGTTTCAATACCCCGATGCCGCCCCATGGACGGTGCGGGAGTGGGTCACGATCGGCGCATCATGACGATCACATGGCCTGAGGCATGGCGGGAAATCTTGGCCTGGCTTGAAGTGCCATTTCAATACTCCGCTTCCGTTCCAAGTAAGGTGCGGGAATGGGTCACGATCGGCGCATCATGACGATTAAATGGCCTGAGGCGTGGCGAGAGATCTTGGCTTGGACAATAGGGGGAATCTCCATCTTGGTGTTGTGCTTGATCGCGATCTTCCCCTACGGCATGCTCCAGGCCCGGGTCCTTGCGGAACTCACACGAGCCACCGGCATGGAAATCCGAGTTGCCGATTGGACCGTGGGAATCCCGTTAGGTCTTGAATGGCAAAACATCACCTTATCGCAACCGAACTGGGCCCCGATTCAATTGTCTTTGTTGCAGGCCAAACTCGGCGTCATGAAAGCATTGGGCGGCACGCTGGGACTCGACATCATCGCAAAGCTGAATGACACCTCTTCTTCGACGGGCCTGGCCAAAGGCACGGTCACCGCCTCCTCTTTTTCCTTGCAAGGTCCCGTCACGATCAAGGGACAGGTTCAACAAGTGGACCTTTCCAAGGTCCTCCGCCGCTACGTCACGCAGGGCACGCTCAATGGAGATTTTTCCCATCGAGTCGACTCCGGCCAGGCGACCCTCACCGGAATGAAAGGAGAAGGAACGTGGGCGGCAGAGGCGACGGACCTGGTGATCGATCAGATTCCCCTTGGAAACGGTCGAACCCTGTCGCTCACATTCGGCAGGGTTTCGGCGGGACTCGCATGCCGAGACCTCCGCTGCGACGTGACACAACTGAAGGGCGACGGCATCGACGGCTCTTTTACGGGAGAAGGACACATCACCATCCAGCAACCGATGCAACAGAGCCAATTGAATCTCACAGTGACGGTCATCCCCGGCCATGGATTCGCTTCGAAAGCCGGAACGCTGGGCCTCCCCTCGCCACCTCCTGGGACACCCATGACCGTCAAGATCGTAGGAACCTTGGCACAGGCGAAGATTGCATTGTAAAGTACGGGCTGGCGTTTTAGATTGCGGGTTGTATATTCCTGTTTCAGTTGAATTGATACTATTCATTCGCACATGAAACCTGAGGCCAGAAATACAACACGAATGCGGAAGCGAAATTTATGGCCATTGTAAACGAATGTGTCGGGCTGGATATCGGACAGACTGGCTTGAAGGCCGTGCGCTTTCGCCGCCGCCTGAGCGGGCGCGAAACGATCGATTACTTCCAGCATCCCATGCCGTTTTCCCGCCCCGAGGACCTCGAACCGGCACGGCGTGTCAAGTCGCTGCGTGGATTCCTCTGGCAAAACGGGCTCTATGGCACGGATCGGTTGGTGACCGCGATTCCTTGCCACGACCTTTTCGTCAGAACCTTGTCCTTTCCCTTCAAGGATTCGACCAAGCTCGCACAAGTCGTTCCTTTTGAAGTCGAGAATCTCGTCCCCATGCCGCTTGAAGATCTTGCCATTGGAAGCCTGGTGTTGCCGCCGGGGCACGTGGCGGAAGACTCGCCTCGAGAGAGTAAGGGTTCGGAAGTCCTTGTCACAGCAGCACCAAGAGACAAAGTCGCGGAGCATCTGCGATTTCTGGCACAAGCCGAAGTGGAACCCTCGGCGATCAATGTCGACGCGATGGCCCTCTTCTCCGTGACTCAATATCTGCAGGAGGAAGGAGCGGCTGTACCGCAAGACCTAGCCATTATCGACGTCGGGGCATCAAAGACGACGCTCTGCCTCGTGCAGGGAGGACGCCCCCTGGTCCTCCGGACGATTCTGTGGGGCGGCAACCATCTGACGCATGCCTTGGCCGTCCGGCACGCCTGTAGTTTCGCCGACGCGGAACGCCGGAAGCGTACGATGGCCGTGGATCAAGTGGACGGTTTGTTGGAGCCGATCTTGAAAGAGCTTCGTATCACCTTGCAGCCCCACCTGGGAAACGAACGCACCCGCTTGACGCATTGTTGGGTATGCGGAGGAGGGGCCAAGCTACAAGAGATCGGCGGCTATATCGCCAGACAATTGGGGCTCTATCCGGTCGGACCACGACAGGGGTTCGGAGCTGAAACCCCACGGGCATTTTCCATCGCGTTCGGCCTGGCGATTCACCCAAAAATCATCCGGCCGCGATGGCGATTCAAGTCGACTCCCATGGAGCTCGCGCTGGATCTCAAAGGCGTCGCCGACGCAGCCTCGCCGGACATCGTCGCGACCAAACAGGACCGCCGCCTGGCGATTGCGGCCGGGCTGGTCATTGCCGTCCTCGCGATCGTGGATTTCTCGATTCACTTCATGCTGCACGATCAGCGGGTCGCTCGGCTAAAAACCGCGCTGAACAGCCAGTATGCGCAGTTCTTCGGATCGGGTGCCGCTCCAGGAGAGGAACTTGACCAAGCCAAGTACCGCATCGGAGCCTTGGATAAAGCGCTCGGCGTCATCGATACCGCGGATGGCAAAGTGCTGCACACGCTCTCAACGTTCGTGAAACAACTCCCGCCTGGAACACTGGTCAAGGTACGCGAGCTGACAGTCGATGGAACGGCCATCCTCATGGAAGGTGAAACCACATCGTTTGACGCCGTAGAACGGCTCAAACAAACCCTCGCATCGAGCTCCCACTTAAAGGATGTCGTCGTGACGGAAACCCGAGTGGGTGCAGGTCCGAATCAAGTCGTGTTTCGTATCACTGTCACGGTAGGAAACCCATGACGCAGAGCTTCCGTGAACGATGGCGCCAGATGTCGAAGCGTGAACGCACCCTCGTGCTGGCGGGCGGAATCGTGCTTGGACTCAGCCTCCTCTTCGTGCTGATCGTCGATCCTCTGTTGGACAGCTTGGATCGGCTCGAGCGCCAAGAGATTCGAAAGCAGAAAGACCTTGTCGAGCTGGCTGCTCTCGGCCAAGCGTATCTTGCCAAACGTGACCGCTTGGCCAAGTCCGAAAGCCGGATGCCTGGAACCGACAGTCATTTCTCCCTGGTGACGTTCATGGAGGAAGCAGCCACCACCGCCCATGTGCGCGAGCGCATCACCGGTATGCAACCACAAGCACAATCGTTGGCGCAAGGATATGAGGAAACAGCCGTCGATCTCCGATTGGAAAGCATCCAACTGCCCGACTTGTTGGCATTCCTCGTGGCCATCGATCAAGCCCCTTACGATCTTCACGTTCGCCATGTGCAGATCCGCCCCAAATTCGATAACCCTGTCAATATCGACGCGACCGTTAGAGTCTTGAGCTATGCCAAGAGCTGATGAGCGCGGCGTCGCGCTGCTTCTGGCGCTTTTGGTATTGACCATCCTCACCGCTCTTATTCTTGAGTTCGATGCGGAAGCACGCCGCGAATACCGAGCCGCCGCCGCCTTTCGTGACGACTATAAGGCAGCCATGTTGACCCGCGCCGCCGTGCAGGCCGCGCGAGCCGTGCTGCAACAGGATCTCTTGCGTGAACGGATGACGGGTCAGAAATTCGATGGGCCCACCGACATCTGGGCCATGCCGATCAAGAATTATGCGATCGGGGACGGGTTCCTGACCGCGCAGATTCAGGATGAGACGGGGAAGTTTAACTTGAATGACCTCGCGTCAGCTTCGGGAGGCTCGGAGGTGCAGAAAAAAAAAGTTACCCGAGCCAAACGACTATTCGAACTGCTCAGAGTCAACCCTAACCTGATCGATGCCCTCATCGATTGGATGGATCAGGACGAAGTGCCTCAGCCGGCCGGTGCCGAGAGTCTTTACTATCAATCGTTGAGGCCGCCCTATCGGTCCTCGAATAGCCCATTGCCAGGGCTGGGAGATCTCCGGCTCATCAAGGGATTCACGCCGGAGATCATCGAGCGGATCTCCCCTTACGTGACGGTCTTCCCGCAAGAGGGAGGAGCGCCGATGAACATCAACACCGCCGATCCCATCGTCCTTCAGACTCTTGATGTGAGCGTCACCCAAACCGTCGCAATGGAGATCGTCCAAGGACGTCCCTACAAGACGAAAGTGGAACTCGATCGAGTGGGAAGCTTTCAGGAGATCGGTCGGACACTGAGAAGCGACTATGATGTAAAATCCGATTATTTCTCCGCGCGCCTTGCCGTCACCATAAACGAAACGACCAGGACCGCATTGGCTATATTGAAGCGGGACGCCAGCAAAGGCGAGAGTACCGTCGAATACCTGAGGATTCTCTAGCAGGATGTGTTCGAACGGAACATACACGTCGCTTAGTCAAGCGAGACCGTGATCGTCACTTCATTACCCCGCTCATTGTACGCCAAGCAAGGGAAGAACGATCGAGCCAAAAAAATTCCTCGCCCGTTTACGTCCTCCGACTCGCCGACATCCTGGGATCGTGTGAATTGGCCGTGCCACTTGAAGCCTTTTCCCTCATCGGTGATCCGATACACCAAATTGTTACTCCCTTTGTCGTGAAGCATGTGAATAATCACACAACGATTTTTCAGCCGAGCTTGAGCGATCCGATGAGCGAGCAGCTGCTCATATTGGCCCTCTGCCAGGGCCTGTTGTTTTTCCTTGTAGTGAATTTCTAGATTGCCGTGTTCGATGGCGTTGAAGAGCAATTCTTGTAGCGCTCCCTGCAAATGCAACCGTCGGATAGGAGGGAGGGTCGAGGCCGTCGTCTTGACCAGCCAGGAGATCACTCCTGGGATATGGGTCGGATCGGAATCGATGATCAGTCGATATTCCGATCGGCAGAGCCCCGGAATATCCGTGAGGTCCGCAGGCAGGAGATTCCGAGCGCGCTGCAACGCATACGCCAGCTCTCCTTCAGTCACGGGCTTGTGCAGATAGTCGGCCGCTCCGAACCGAAGCGCCTGTACAATCATAATTTCCGGCGCATCCTTCGCCATGGCGATCACCGGACACAGTTCATGCCTGGCCTTCAATTCTTTTAGTAAAGTCAGGCCTGTTGCTTCAGGAAGAAACAGGTCGGTGATCACAATGTCTGGTGCCACGATATCAATCGTGGTCAACGCGGTGGTCGGATCCGACACAGCAACGACTGAAACCCCTCTGTCCCGCAATTGTTCGGCGATTCGCGACTGAGTGTCCGGACAGGGATCGATCCCCAAAAGATGATCCGCCGTCATGGGAGTATTCACGCTGCAATCCCTCCATCGCGCACCTCACGCAGCGCGGTCAGAAGACGATGGAATTCATATTCCAACGAGGCATAGAGCTGCGCGCCATGCGCCAAGTTTCCTGCTTTAGCCGACTCTTCCAGGTCTTTGCAGGCTTGAAGAGCGGCCGGGGCACAGAATTGTAATATAGCGCCCTTCAGCTTGTGACTCGATCGCACCACACCCGCTGCATTTCCGGCATTCAAGGCCGCCTGAGCATCCGCCAAGTCCTTTGGAGCATGCTCCATAAACAGATCGATCATCATCTGGAACGTCTCTCGGTCATCATCGAGACGGGCAAGACCTTCTTCGAGACTGAAGACAGGATCATGGTTCGGACGATTACTCACGAGAAACCTTATCGGTCAATTCGATTCCCATCAGCGCCACATCATCAGGAAAGCATTCATGCCCTTGCCATCGAACCGCCTCCGCAATAGTGTCGGCTACGACTTCCGCCAGAGGGCGATGGCCGAACATACGAACCGTCTTTTTCAACCGATCTTGTCCCCAGATCTCGCCGTTCGAATCCGGCACTTCGTAGAGACCGTCGCTCAGCATGTACAACCGATCACCCGACTCGACCGGAAGCTCTTCCGTGACGTAGGTCGTCATCTGATCGAACCCCAGCGGCAAATTGGGTCTGACCATCCAACAGATCTCACCGGACCGCCGATGTAGAAACGCCCCATTGTGCCCGGCGGTCGCGTAAGCTACCGTACCAGCGCGGAGGTCGAGTCTGGCAAAGATGATCGTAAAGTAATTTCCGTCCTCCGTCAGCGGAAACTGCTTATTCGCTTCGGTCAAAACCGCGCCTGGATCGTTGGACCCGACATAGTGCAGCAAATTGTCTCGGCGCAGAAATGTTGAAAACGAGGCCGACCGTAGCGCCGACGATACTCCATGGCCGGACGCATCCAACAAATACAGCCCCAGCACGTCCTCACTCCACGGCACAACATTGAAGAGATCCCCGCCCAAACCGAGCGACGGCCGATAGGCATGAACCATCTGCACCCCCGGCAAAAGTCTCCCCGGCGCCGGGAGCAACGACTCCACATAGCGCGCGGCAGACTGAAGTTCCCGCTCGAGGACTTCCTGCTTCTTCCGGATTTCCTCCGTCACATCCTCGAGCCTTCGGATCAAGGTCGCCGTGCGCATGCCGGCCTGGACGCGGGCCATGATTTCGTACTTGCTGGCGGCTTTGCTGAGAAAGTCATCGGCTCCACGGGCCAGGCCTTCGGCGATCTGCTCAGGCTGATCGTGACTCGTCATCATGAGAACCTGACTCGACAGCAGCTCAGGATCTCGACGAACCTGTTCGCAGAAGGACGGTCCATCCATTTCCGGCATCATCCAATCCAAGATGGTCAGATCGGGCCGCTCGCGTCGAAGCACTTCCAGCCCGACTTTTCCATCTCCGGCTTCGATCACGCGATAGCCGAACCGTGTGAGTCGAGCCGCCAAGGCCGTTCGCGCGGTGGGTTCATCATCCACGACCAGGACGGTACGGACTCCTACCTCTGCGGCATTGCGGGAAGTTGTCACTACTGGAATCGGCATTGTATGAGATTCAACGAGAGCACATCTGACTGTTCGATCAGAGAATGCGCCTCTGTCTGATCGGCCTATAGTCGGCCTACGCTGCGCGCTGGTGTCCGGCCAACGCGTCCTCCTCATTGTCGTAGACCGGGATCAGCTTCTGAATGTTGACCAGGCTCATGATCTCTCGAACGTAACTTTGGGGCTTCAACATGCTTATTTTCCCCTGGCTCAACTTGAAGTTCTGGGCGATGAGCGCCAGCAAGCCGAGCCCGGAACTGTCTACGAATCGGACTTCGGCCATGTTCAAAATCAGATGCCGACAGCCTTTCTGTCGAATTGTCTCCACGGCTGTTTTGAATTGTTCGCGATTCACGTATGTGAGATCTCCCGATATCTCAAGGACCACACCATTCGGGACGGGGCGCTCTTTCGTTTGCATCGACATGGCAGCTCCTTCTTTGAATAGGCGAAATGGCGTCGCTTCTCTATGCAGCCTGTTCGCCATACAGGCTCTTGGCCTCAGCAGCTCACATGGGCAAGTATGGCACCGGCGATATCATCCAACGGGAGAACTTTGTCCGCGGCTCCCGCCTTGATCGCCTCCTTCGGCATGCCGAACACGACACAGCTCGCTTCATCTTGAGCGATCGTGAACGCACCGGCCTGTTTCATCGTCAACATTTCTTTGGCGCCATCGCCTCCCATCCCGGTCAGGATGATCCCGACGGCGTTGGCGCCGGCATAGCGGGCCACCGACGCAAACATGACATCCACGGACGGCCGGTGTCGGTTGACCGGAGGATCCTGGTTGATGTGAACCGTATATCGGGCCCCGCTTCTGACCAGTGTCATGTGATAGTTTCCCGGCGCAATCAAAGCGTGACCGGGCAAGACACTGTCTCCATCCCGTGCTTCCCTGACGTCAATCCGGCAGAGCTTGTTCAGCCGGTCCGCCCACGTCTTCGTAAATCGTTCCGGCATATGCTGCGTGATCAGGATGGGCGGTGTATGCGGCGGAAGCCTTTCCAGGATCTCCTTCACAGCTTCCGTCCCGCCGGTGGAAGAACCAATCGCGATGATGGTATCGGTCGTTTTGATCATCGCGGTGGAAGACGGGATCGGCAACGGCGGCAGACTTGCTTTCTGATCGAATTTGCCTCCTCCACTTTGTCCTCTGACCCGAGCCACTGAGGCGGCTTTTATCTTGGCGATAAGTTCCTGCGCGATCTCCGCCATCCCTTCCTGAAGATCGATCTTCGGTTTGGTAATGAAATCCACGGCACCAAGTTCCAAAGCGCGGAACGTGGTCTGACAACCGGCTTCGGTCAACGAACTTACCATTACCACCGGCATCGGGTGCCCTCGCATCAGCTTCTCCAAGAACGTGAGACCGTCCATCTTGGGCATTTCGACATCAAGGGTGAGCACATCCGGATTCAACGCCTTGATTCTTTCACGGGCGATATACGGATCAGGAGCCGATCCGACGACCTCAATTTGTGGGTCCTTTGCGAGCAACATGGCCAGCACTTGCCGCATCAGCGCCGAGTCATCGACCGTCAAGACTCGAATCTTTTTCATCGGCTCCTTGTATCTCCCAACGCGCTCTCCTTCAACTCCGTCCAGCATGGGAGGTGGACGGCGCTATTCTCGATTTAGAACAGTGTCACATCATCTGTCGCCTCACGCCGCTTGATACGCGTTGCATATTCATGCTCGCGTTCAAATATCGTGCGATTCTTGACCCGCTCGATTTTTTTCAAAAGGACACGACCCGACTCCGTGAAGTAGTACACCTTTCTCGGAAACACATTCCCCAGATCTGTGTTCGACACGGTCAAGCCTTCGCTCTTCAGGTACTGAATCACCCATTTCGCATTCTTGTCACCCACGTCGATTTGACCGTCGTAAATCTTACCCGCTCCAAATAGCTTGATCTCCAAGCGGTTTTTGATCCCTCCACGTTTTAGGATTTCATTGATGAGAGATTCCATGGCAAAAGAACCATATCGCGTCGATTCGCCCCAAGAATCATGTGCCGCTTCATTCGGTTCCGGCAGCATGAAATGGTTCATGCCTCCCACTCGAACGATTGGATCTCGGATGCAGGCCGAGATGCACGAACCGAGTACCGTGTAAACGATCATGGGCTCTCGGCTGACAAAGAATTCCCCTGGAAGAATGGATGCAATTTCATGAGGAAATCGGCTGTCGCGCATCCGTCTGATATGGGCAAACTGATCGGTTTCAACCTCGGGCATGCCGGTCATCGCTTCCTTTGATAGATCGTCGGAGCCACGGGCATGAAAGGATGGCTTATCCATTGAAGGCTTTCAGAATGTCCGATGAACAAGTACCCACCGGGCTTCAAATAATGGTGGAACTTATTGACAAGAGTTTCTTGTGTCGGACGGTCGAAATAGATCATGACGTTCCGGCAGAAGATCACATCAAGCGGGTTTCTGATAGGAAATTCATCATCCATCAGGTTGAGCCGTCGAAATCGGATCATAGACGTTAAGTGTGGTTTGACCTTGAAGAGGCCCATGCTTTCGCCGCGCCCACGAAGAAAATGTCGACTCAGCATGCCCGGAAGCATGTCTCGAAATCGCTCTTCATCGTAGATGCCCGACGCCGCCTTGGCCAAGACACGCGTCGACAGGTCGGACGCGAGAATCCTAAAATCCCATTCCTTCGGGTTCTGAACACTGTCGATGAGCGTGATGGCAATCGTGTAGGGCTCTTCCCCGGTTGAACAGGCGGACGACCAAATACGAATCCGTTTTGTCGGCATCAACTCGGGCAATATTACTTCGCGAAGAAAATCAAAATGTTTGGATTCACGGAAGAAATCGGTCTTGTTGGTCGAAATCAGGTCCAACATCCGCGTGAACTCTTCCTGCGTCGGATCTCTAGTCACCTTGTCGTAATACTGTGAAAACGTTTCGAGTCCGATCTCTCGCAGGCGCTTGGACAACCGCGACTCCAGCAAACTTTGTTTCTGCTGACCGAGCGAAATTCCGCTCTCTTCATAGATAAGCGTGCGGAAACACTCGAATTCCTTTGATGTGATCTTGTACTCCACTTGCACGCCCCTTACTGCGCCGTAATTCTGACCGCGAAACACACAGATGCCTATCGGCGGGAGACTAGTATCTCTTCGGTTATTTAAGGGGAATTCTTGACTATCGGCGCACTCGCTACCCAGGCGAATCGGCAATACGTGCCCATGCTGGGAAGGATAATGATTGTGGGTACGACCTTTGCCGAGCAAGTAACTGATGACGGTTCGATAAATATTCTACAGGATAGTTTGAGGCCACTGCTTGCCTTCCCGGTACATTCGGCTCGAGCAATATTTGAGCCGTGAAAGCTCTCGCCGATACAGTTGTGGGAATTGATCTGCACCGAGCATGGAAGCACTGTCGTAAAGTTCTCGTTTCTGACTACTTTGGATTGAAACCCTGCTCCTTTTCGTGTCAACGCTAAGAGCTTCGCATTCACTGGATGGCCATCAGCAATCACAATAGCCGCGGCAACGTTACCGAACAGGTGAGCGCTTTAAAATTCCTCGAACTCGTCACTTTTATTGTGGACGTTCTTACCGTTGTCGGCCACGACACCAACCGGTTGATGCTCTTCGACTGATCGGCCGGAGATCGACGGCCGCTTCGTAGTCTTCGGATTGCACGCGCTCACCACAAGCTTGGCCGGTTGTTTGCTGTGTAATGCACCTTCCCGCTTTGCCTCCGCTGCTACCCGCACGCTTTCAAACTGCTGAACCTTGAATACCTCCACTTGTCGCATCAGCTCTTTAGCTTGTTCCTTCATCGACTGGCTGGCAGAGGCTGTTTCCTCGACCAAAGCGGCATTCTGCTGGGTGCCCTCATCCATCTGCATAATGGCCTTGTTCACCTGATCAATACCGCTCGCTTGCTCCTGCGACGCAGCGCTGATCTCAGCGATGATGTCGGTGACACGTTTGACGGATCCGACAATCTCCTCAAGCGTCTTTCCGGACTGATTGACCAGCTCGGTCCCGTCCGTGACGCGTTGGATCGATTCGTTGATCAAGCCCTTGATCTCTTTTGCGGCGGTTGCTGAACGCTGGGCTAAATTCCGGACTTCAGCCGCCACCACGGCGAAGCCTCGCCCATGTTCGCCGGCCCGAGCCGCTTCCACCGCCGCATTCAACGCCAACAAATTCGTCTGAAAGGCGATTTCATCGATGACGGTGATGATGTCGGCGATCTTCTTGCTGCTCTTGTTGATCTCTCCCATCGCATCGACAGCTCTTGTCGTGACGGCTCCACCCTTGTTGGCGATATCACGTGCGGCGATGGCCAATTGATTCGCTTGTTTGGAGTTGTCGGCGTTCTGTTTGACGGTAGAGGTCATTTCCTCCATTGAGGCGGAAGTTTCCTCCAAGGCGCCGGCCTGTTGGCTGGTCCGCTGCGCGAGATCATCGCTGCCTCTGCTGATCTCCTCCGCTCCGGCTGTGACGGCTTCGACCGCTTCGCGCACGAGCGACACCGTTTGAGTCAATTGCGTGATGGCCATATTGAGGCTCGTTTTCATCTGCTCGAACTCGCCTTGGTACGCACCTGTCATCTGCTTGGTCAAGTCGCCTGAGGCCAGTGCCGTCAAGACGCCCTGCGCTTCGTGCAGCGGCGTGACGACGGCGTCGAGCAGCTGATTGAAGCTCGACACGAGATCCTTCGCTGAGCCCTCGAACCGTCCAGTATTGATCCGATCTGATAGATTGCCAACGGCAGCAGCCTGGATAAGTTTTTCCACCTCGTTCTGCGCTTGCTTTTGGCCGGTGATGTCGGTGGCGAACATGACAATTTTTGACACCTTTCCATCGCCATCCAGAATCGGGTTGTAGGAGGCCTGAATCCAGATTTCCTTGCCTCCCTTTCCAACTCGTCGATAGACGTCGGCATCGAACTCCCCGCGGTTGAGCTTGGCCCAGAAGGCTTGGTATTCTGCCGACGCCGCGTGCGCGGGTTCGGTGAACATCCGTTGGTGATGGCCTTTGACCTCGTCGAGTGTGTAGCCCACACAGCTGAGAAAGTTCTGGTTGGCCGTCATGATCGTGCCGTCCGTATTGAACTCGATCACGGCTTCCGCTCTATCCAAGGCGGCCATTTTATATTTAGACTCCAGCGATTCCTTCACATTCGATTCGATCTGTTCTCCCATCCGATTGAATGCCTGAGCCAGGCCTCCGATATCATCCGTGGTAGTGATGCCGGATCGTGCCGAAAGATTGCCGGCACCCATGGCTTGCGCGGCCTTCAAAATATCATTCAATCCACCGGACACCGAGCGAGAAATAAGCCAACCCAAAAATATCCCCAAGGCAAGGCCGACACTCATGATGACAATATTGGTGGTATGAAGAGTGGAAGCCATATCCAAACTCGAATCGAACGTTTCTTTGGCTTGTACTTCATTCTCATGAGTCAATCCGTCGATCGCTCCCAGAATGCCGGTAAGTTTCTCGGCCAACTCGGTCCGCTGTATCTCGGCCGCCCCGTCTTTGCTGAAATTCGCGCTCAGACGCATGACTTTTGCCCGGATCTCCTTATATTCTGCCCAGTTGGTTTTGAAACGTTCGTAGATTTCACGTTCCGATTGAGCGACGATGAGAGGCTGATATTCTGTTACGAAACGATCAACGTCTTCGTCAAGCTTGCCGATTTCTTGGGTCCATTTGGCCACCGTCGTGGAGTCATACGCAAGAATATGCCAGGCCACGAGCGCGCTCATTCGTTCAGCTTGTCCATGCAGGTCACCGAGCAACTTGAGCGAGGTCAGATTCACCTTATAGATCACCTGCATTCGCTCGTTCAGCTTCTCAATGCCGATGATCGATAATATTCCAACCGACACTAACAGCAGCCCCACGAGCGCGAAACTGATCATCAACTTGGGCCTCGTCTTGAGATTTCGCAGGATATCCACGATCTCCTCCTTTACGGCATCCGCTCACGTGAGACTAGCACGAGCCTGATCGAGACAATTACACGCGTTTGCTCTCTACGACACATCCGCCTGGCCTCCCTCCACGCACTCATTCACAACACATGTGAGCGGCATCTTTTACCGCTCATGCTTTCCGGCTGTTGACTATGACGCCGCAACCAACCCTCCACTAGCCGGCAACTCTCCGTCCATCAGCAGTCGGTCTATGTCCAGCAATGCCACGAGTTTGTCGCCCGATTTGCCTATTCCATTAATAAAAGTCACATCGACTTTCGCGCCGAATTTTGGCGCGGGCTGGATCTCTTTCGCATCGATGTTCAGCACGTCCGAGACGGAATCGACGACAAGCCCCATCACCTTATCCCGCACCACGACCACGATAATGACCGTGAAGGTCGTATACTCGATCGTCGGCAGAGAGAATTTGGTGCGGAGCTCGACGATGGGAACAATGGTGCCGCGCAGATTGAGGACGCCTTTGATATGGGCGGGCGTGTTGGGAATTTTAGTGACAGCGGTATACCCCTTGATCTCTTGCACGCGCAGGATATCGACTCCGTAGAATTCGTTTCCCAGATTGAACGTCAAAAATTGACTGCTGTCCGTGGTGGGTCCAATCCGCTGATTAGTTTCTTTGGCCCCGGTTTCTGTCGATGTGGCCATCGGCCCTCCTTTAAACGAGTCTGGCTCCTTGTCGAACTGTCTCTACTCCACGTCGAGAGGAGTTGCTTGGCGCACTCTTTTCATACCGCCATCGCTTCTTCTCTGCGGGCAATTTCCAATAATCCTCGCACGTCCAGAATGAAGCCGACCGTCCCGTCACCGAGAATGGTGGCACCAGCGATGCCTTCGACCTTGCGGAAGTTTTGCTCCATGCTCTTGATGACGACCTGCTGCTGGCCGAGAATCTCATCCACCATCACCGCCACTCGCTCTCCCTCCGTCTCCAGGATGAGAAGAATGCTCTTCGCCGGATCGGTGTACTCCGGCTGTAAATTAAACACTTCGTACAGACGCACCATCGACAGGAACGTTCCGCGGACATTGATCAATTCCCCTTTGCCGACGACGGTTTTCACTGCTTCACGCATCGGCTGAATTGATTCCAGGATCGACAGTAATGGAACGATATACGTCTCGCGCCCGATCCGAACGGTCATGCCCTCGATGATGGCCAGGGTGAGCGGGAGCTTGAGCGTAAACGTGGTCCCTTTCCCCAGAGCGGTTTTGATACTGACGGTGCCCCCCAGCGCTTCGAGATTGCGCTTCACCACGTCCATCCCCACGCCTCTTCCCGATACATCAGTGATCTTATCGGCGGTCGAAAATCCCGGCTTGAAAATTAAGGACCAGATCTGATCGTCGGTCAGCTTCTCGCTCTCCGAGATCAACCCTTGCTTGACTGCTTTGGCGAGAATTTTCGTGCGATTCAAGCCGCGTCCATCGTCCTCGACCGTAATGCAAATACTACCGCCTTCGTGGAAAGCATTGAGCCGGATCGTTCCGAGTTCCGGCTTGTTGTTGTCGAGGCGGTCTTCCGGCGGCTCCAAGCCATGATCTGCCGAGTTTCGAATGAGGTGCGTGAGCGGATCGCCGATGGATTCGATCACGGTCTTGTCCAGTTCCGTCTCTTCGCCCGACACCACTAGCTGAATTTTCTTGCCCGTTCTAGCCGACAAGTCGCGGACCAACCGAGGAAAACGGCTGAACGCCGTCCCGATCGGCAGCATGCGGATGCTCATCACCCGTTCCTGAATTTCCCGCGTGTTCCGCTCCAGCTGCGCCACCCGCTCGAGCAGCACATGGAGCTGGTTCATTTCGAAGCGTGTTCCCAAGTCACTGAGCATCGACTGTGTGATGACGAGTTCACCGACCAGATTAATCAGCTTGTCGATCTTGGCGGTATCCACTCGAATGGATGCGGGGTCGGTTTTCTTGGATTGGCTCGCTGATTCCTGCTGCCGCTGCTTGTGCAGCGCCTGTTCCAACTGTTGAGGAGTGACGGCTTTCTGCTCGACAAGGATTTCCCCGACTCGTTTTTGTTGCGCCAGAGCTTGATCCAGGACACAAGACGACACCACGCCGCTTTCCACTAGAATTTGCCCGATTGGTTTTGGCTCATCTACCTCCACTGCTGGAATTGCTGAGACTGGTGCGTCCGATTGTTCACTTGTCCCGATCTGTTCGATCGACAGTGCGCTGCCTTCGTGCACAAATTCAAAAACGGAATCGATGGCCCGCCGATCTTTCTCGGTGGTGAGCTGAAGGTCCCATGAGAAATAACACTTTTCGGGATCAACATCGGCAAGATGCGGCAACCGAGAGACATCGAGGGAAACCTTGGTGAGATTCCCTAGACACCTCAGTTCTTTCATGATCTGTAACGGATCAAGACCCCGCTGAAACAGCCAGTCAGGAGGGGTCCAGTAGATCGAGTAGGTCTTGGCCATGCCGCGACTCTGTACCGGAGCAGCGTCACTCTTTTTATCGCTGATACCCGACTGCGGGGAATCCGCTGCACTCGCCGATGTCAGCTCTGTCGTGAGTCGTTGCACCGTTTCCTCGTCGACGGCTGCCCCTGTCTTTACCGACTCGATCAACGTCTTCAAGCAATCCGTTGATTTGAGGAGAAGGTCTGCGATCGATGGAGAAACGGCCTTCTGCCCGTTCCGCAACAGATCGAGCAATGTCTCCATCTTGTGGGTAAATTGCGCCACGGCATCGAAGCCGAACATACCGGCCGTGCCTTTGATCGAATGGGCCGAGCGAAAGATCTTGTTGAGAAGGTCCAAATCCTCCGGATGCCGTTCCAATTGCAGCAGACCTTCTTCGACGACCGCAAGATGCTCAGCCGCCTCTTCAAAAAACGCGTCCTGAAATTGCGCAAAATCGTGACTCATCGCTATTCCTGTCTTCAGCCATCTATGAGACGCTTCACTCAGTGCACGCGAAGCCTCTCACTCATCAGGCTGGAAGCACCTTCGCGATCGTTTTCAACAGGATTTCCGGGTTGAACGGTTTCACGATCCATCCGGTTGCGCCTGCTTCTTTGCCGGCCTGCTTTTTCTCCACTGCGGATTCAGTCGTAAGCATCAGAATCGGCGTAAACTTGAAGCCGGCCATCTTGCGTAGCTCCTTGATAAGGGTAATGCCGTCCATCTCGGGCATGTTGAGATCGGTCACCACAATGTCCATCTTCTGGCCTGCCGCGATCTTATTCACGGCATCTTTGCCGTGTTCGGCTTCGACGACGGTAAAGCCGGCATTCGTCAGTGTAAAGGCCACCATCTGCCGCATGGTGGGTGAATCGTCGACAATCAGTGCAGTCTTGCCCATGGCGCCCCTCCGGCATCGCTGACAGAGTCGTATTGAGATAGCATCGGACTTTTTCGCTAAAAGAGCGTGGAGGAATCGGGTTCTTTGCTCGACATATCCATGGGCACCGGCTCTCCGTAATCCGGCCCTGATACCGCGGCATGCAGACGACGTTCCTCCTCCATGGTATAGTGCTGCTCAATCAGTTCCAGCGCGGCAATCTCTTTCTTGGCTTCTTCGTCTCCCGGCCCTTTCAATAGAACCTGCAGGTGCGCCCGTAACCGATCCAACGCCAGGCCGACATGCTCCAGCTTTTGACGCGTGATATCCTGGAATTGCATCGCCATCACGACCTTGGACAGGTTGGCCGAACCCCCTTTCAACAAGGCTTCTGCGTCGCCTTTTGGCGGAGCCGACGCTTCGGATGACCCAAGCATTCGGAGATGCAGCACTAACTCCAAGGCCGCTCTTTCTGTCTCCTGTGTCACGGCAGTCATCTGAGCCTTCAACACCGGGATCGTACGGATGGCTTCGATTGCAAAAGTCTCCCATGCCCGTTGCTGTTCGAGAAGCGCGCTGAGTGTCGTTTCATCGCCGACAAAAGAATGCTCACGTCTTGCATTATGGTTCCCTGAAGAATTCATATCCCCGCTTACCCGTTTTCCCCCCAACGTTCGGGAGCGCGTGCACGTGCTCCCGTAAGTTAGATCCCCAGAGCGTGCGCCTCACTCGCTTAGAGAAGCGGTAAATCCAAGCTGATTTAATTTCATCCGAAGGTCTTCGGAGATACCCGTTACAATCATCCGTCCTTGCTTGCGCGCGGCCAGCATCAGTTGGATGGCCGACGTGTCCACTCTGGCGACGCCGCTGAGATCCAACGATACCAATCCATCGTTCGCAAACAGTTTCACCAATGACTCTTTGAACTCCCCTGCTTCAAAAATGGTGATGTCGCCGGTTGGAGCCAAGTGTCTGGCATTCTGCCCTTCAACCTGGTGTGTCTGAGACGAAGATCGTCCGTCTGTCATCGGTACGTCAGTCCACTTCCTGAAATCACTGGATATTGTCGGCTGTTTTTGATTGGGACTTGAGAGTCGGCTGCATGACCCCCATACCGGCCTATGGCATTTAAATCGCTCTTGGCCCAACAACTCCCGTCCCTGCTACGGCGGTCCTTGCGGCATATTTTCCGCCGATTGCTCGGATGGTTCTGATTCCTTGCCGGACTGGAGAATCGGAGCGGCCGGGGCCTGTTCAAGAATGACGACTTCGACTCGACGATTCTTGGCCCTTTGTTCCGCATCGGAATTGGCCGTCACGGGCCTAGTATCGGCATGCCCCACGGCCGCCAAGTGATCCGCCGGTACTCCGTAGAGCTCTGACAGCACCCGCACGACCATCACCGCCCGAGCGGCCGACAGTTCCCAATTGGAAGGAAATTGTGCCGTCCGGATCGGAACGTTATCTGTATGCCCTTCCACGCGGGCATGCCGGTTCATTTCCAGGATAGCGCCGCCTAATCCTCCGAGAAAAGGAAGAGCTTCCGTTCTGACAGTCGCTTCGCCACTATTAAACAGGAGTCGATCGGGAATCGTAATTACGACATCTCCATTGACCGTCTGCACGACGTTGACGAAAGCTACCATGTCTTTCAGAGGCTTATCCTTAATGACTTGGGCCAGTTCACGGATACGGCGAATCGTGAATTCCTTGGCGTCGGTTGGATTCCTTCCTTGCAGCGCCAGTTTCGCCTCACCGACGCTGAATACCTGATTCGCACCCGACTGGTTAGCGAGTGGATTGAGCGCCGCCTTGATTGATTCACTGACGGTTCTATACTTTCCGATGTTGATCGACGAGATTGAGTACATCACGACAAAGAACGCAAACAACAACGTGATGAAATCGGCATACGAGACCAACCATCGCTCGTGATTCTCATGTTCTTCGTGTTTGTGCTTGGCCATAACGTTTGTAAACCGTTAGACGCAAAAGAAGAGATGTTCGACCCCTGTTCGTCGCATGACGTTTCACATCTGTCGTATCACTTCTTTGTCTCCTTGATTCGTTCGCGATGTGGAAGAACACCCTCCAGTTTTTCTTGCAGCAACCTTGGATTTTCACCATGCGCGAGTCCGACCAGCCCCATGATGATGAGGTTACGGGCGCCTGTTTCCTCTCTCAGCCTCAGCTTGATTTTGTTGGCAAGAGGAAGAAAGAAGAGGTTTGCCGCTCCCACGCCGTAGATCGTGGCGACGAACGCGACCGCGATCCCGCTGCCCAGCTTCGAGGGATCGGCTAGATTTTCCATCACATGAATCAACCCCAGCACCGCGCCAAGGATGCCGACGGTCGGTGCGTATCCTCCGGCAGCCTCCCAGACCTTGGCCGCTATCACGCCTTGCTCTTCGTGGTGTTCCACTTCAATCTCAAGAATCTCGTGCACGGCTTTTGGCTCGGTGCCGTCGACGATCAACTGAATCCCTTTCTTCATGAAGGGATCATTGATGTCTTTCAATTTCCCCTCAAGCGCCAACAACCCCTGCTTTCGCGAGAGATTGGCGAGATCCAAAATCAGTTTGATCGTTCCCTTATTGTCGATATGGGGGCCTGAAAACGCCAGAGATAGCGCGCCGACCGCCTTGATGACGACCGGTAGCGGATTCTGGATGCAGATTGCTCCGGCGGTCCCGCCGATCACGATGATAAAAGCGGTCAGCTGCAGGATCGAACTCACATGGCCACCTTCCAGCACCTGCCCTCCGAGGATGGAACCCAACGCGATCACCACCCCGAGTATTGTTGCAATATCCATCGTGCAGACGCCTCATTTGAACCCGAATTGAGCCAGGATGTCGTCGGCGACCTTCTGCTTCATGGCCGTCGTGTTCGATTCCTCAAGTTGTTTGAGTAAGTGCCCGGCTGTGCCCGTATCATGTGCCGCCTCCCTGCTCTCCTGAAGGCCGAACACGACCACGAGTTCCATCAGCTTTCCTTGCACTTCCTCAAGAATTGCGGCGAGTTTCTTCACTCGCTGAGCCACCAGGTCTTGAAAGGATAGCGCAGTCATGATCTCCGTCAGACATTTGCCGTTCTGCGCCAGAACAGAGGTCACATTGTCGAGACGACCTACAAGAGTTGCACAGTCCATTGCCCGGAGAATCTCAACGATCGCGGAAAGGTCTTTGGCGATCTGCCCATGATGATCCTGAATCGTCTCCGTCAAACGCATGACTTCTAATGTGCCGTCCTCAGTCATCTTGCTCAGGTCGCTCAGATGGGAGGCAGCGGCAGGAAGCTGAGCGCTGCTGGACACGATTTGAGGACTGACCGCCGAGATGGCTCTCATCGCATTATCAACAAAACGGGCCAAGGCGCCGAGTTCTTCATATAATTTATGTTCGTGGTTGTGCACGGCCCCTCTCCATTCCGGTGTATGCATGGTCTGCTTGATCACCGGCTACTTAAAGATCTTTTCGATCTTTTCTTGCAAAGTCTCGGCGGTAAACGGTTTGACAATGTAGTTGCTGACACCTGCTTGCACCGCCTCGATCAAGTTGCTTTGTTGCGCCTCAGCCGTCACCATCAAGACGGGTGTTGTCTTGAGCTTCTCGTCCGCTCGGACCGCACGGAGCATGTCGATGCCCGTCATGACCGGCATGTTCCAGTCGGACACGACGAAGCCATAGGTGTCGGCCCGCAGCTTCTGCAATGCCTCCTGTCCGTTTTCTGCTTCTTCCACATTGACGAACCCCAACTGCTTCAGGATATTCTTGACGATCCTCCTCATCGTCACCATGTCATCGACCACGAGGATTTTCATGTTTGGATCGGCTGGCATAACGCCTCCTTTTTCCTACCTGCCGTCACGGCGACGATGACCGGCGGTCTTGTCCATTATGGGAGGGTCAAACCTGTTCACGGTCACTCGCTCTTCATCGGATATCGGCACATTCGCGTAGAGACCTGAGCCGGAAGGCTTCATCCGCGGCCGACTTCGACGCCTGGGTGGGAAACGATCGACGTGTGGAGAAAGGCTTATCCTCCGGAAAACCGTCGCCGGTAGGATCATGCCGCCACTCTGTCAATGGGTCGGACAGCAACTCGCGGGTGTCTAGCTTTGCCGAGACCGACCATGCATCCATTCATGGATATCGCGGCGAAGAAAGCGCCAATGTTTTCCAATCTTTGACGCCGGTAGTTCACCGACTCGGGCGAGCTTATAGACGGTGGACTTCGGTACCCGGAGAAACCGAGCCACCTCCACCACGGTCAGAATTTCCCTCTCCCGCGCGGTGACTTCGTCGGCATGGATTGCTGTTGCTGTGGGTATCTCATTATTCATGACGACTGAGATATCGGCGCGGCGGTTCCAAAACTTGAGTGCCCGATACAAGCGGATCTCGACCCACAACTTCATTTCCTACTCATTCCACTTGGACGCACCGGCGACACATTGGCAAAGGTCAACATGACTTATCCACAGCGGAAACGCCTCATCTGGAATTTCAGAGTATTCCGCGCGGACGTGATCATTGCTCATATTGGAGCGTGAGCGAATTATCATACACTCTCTTTTCTCATTGCCGACCATCACATCGTGGTCGTAACCTTGGATCCTCACTCCTTCTTGGATCTCTACAGGGGTTTGCGCATTTTGGCTACAGCAGTGTGGAAAGGTGTTGGGCGCGTTGCAGGAAAGACTGCCGGATCAGATCCAGCGTTTGCTGAAACCCCTCTGCGAGCTTTTCAGTCAGCTCTCATTCTCAATCGTGTTCCAGGACGTGTCCGCGTCAATGTTCTGTAGTTCAAGAAGTTGCTCGAGGAGTATGTTGGGGATGACCAGCTGCTTCGCGGGACATTGCCGCTAGCGCTGAATTCGGTCGAGCGGCTCAAGTATCTCCATGCACTCTTAACGCGTCGTTCTTCGAAGCCACTCGAACCCGACACCTATGCGCCTTTTTGGACACGACCGATTCATCTAAGCTTTTGCACGACCACTGCATACCATCCAAGGCCATCGTATTCTTGGTAGCCGAGAGTTTTCGCATACGCGATCACTTCATGTTTGTCGTTCACGTAATGGCCTCTTTGGCGCCCTTGATGCTGAATTGTGAACGGCTCAAGTACTCCTTGATGATCGGATGCGGCGATAACGCGAAGTCTGTTATCCAGCAGCATTACGCGGGTACGTTTCCACGAAGATTCGGATATCGCCGGTTCTTTCTGAATAATAGTGCTGGATTGCTCTTCCCAATCAAATACCACCCCTAAAACTCCGATTATTTTTCCGTTTGACGTTCCCTTCTTCCGAACGGCAGCGGCGTACACGGCGACCAATTTATCGCCATGGAGTGGATCATGACAAATATCGTCGACCACATACTGGTCGGCGTGCGTCGTCGCCATGGCTTTCCGAAACCAGGAGACTCTCGTTGCATCGGCTCCTATTATCCTCGGAAACTTCCCGGGCTGCGAACAGGCCATGATTTTGCCGTCGGTTCCAACCAATATAAGGTTTAGATATACGGAATAAAATCGATTGATCAGAGCGAGTCGTTCAATTGCATGCTGGAGAGCCGCTCCATCCAACGACTCCAAACCAGTGACCAACGCTTCATCCATCGCCCACCAACGAACGTCGGCGGTACGTTCGTACAGATTGCGTACGATCAACTGCACCAGCGTCTGTGCCATCTCTGAAAGCCGATCGTGCTCTCCGTCCATGAACCGTCGATTCAACTCGCTCGTTTCTTCACGTATTGAACTCAGCGCTTTGGATGCGTCGGCGGCTTGCGCGGCCAGATGTTTCACCTCTGTCGCAACCACGGCAAATCCTCTTCCAGCTTCACCGGCTCTCGCCGCTTCTATGGTTGCGTTTAACGAGAGAATAGTGATCTCGCTCGTTATTCTAGCGTTCACAAGCCGATGATCGTCGATCCGCTTTTCGATGTTGCCGATAATCTCTTTGATATTGAGCTGATTCATCAACGTCCCCTAGGTTTCCATAATTCGTACGGCATCGAATGAATTCTTCGGTGGCATCCGCAGTCTATGGACTATGATTGCCCTAGCTGAAATGATTACGGCGTGCACGCAAGCGTTCGGCCTCTGCGTGAAGAATGTGGCGGATCAGATGTTCCTGATCATCCACCTTGAGGTCTACGAATTCGGTGGCAATCGCAAACTTTTGTCCGCCTGCCTGAGAGACGGACCGAGTCACCTTCGCCATGGTCTGGATGAGAATGAACGGCGGAAGAATTAACTTGATCGCGAGCTGATCACCGACGGAGAATTCCCGGGGCGAGACGAATCCTACCCCCCCCCCACTCAGATTGACATCCGTGGGTCGTGCCATGATGACACTCGACGGCTGGCTGGTGGCCAAAGAGTTGAGGATGACTTCAAGCAAATAGTCGACTTTCAGGATCCATGGAAGCAGCGGTGATCCGGTCAATGATTCTCCTGTGCGAGCGAGCAGATCCGCGGTCGGTTTCGTGACTGCTGCGGAAATCGTCTCCGGTGTGGCCCTGTTCGTCTCGACAGGGTCAACAATCCCAGTCTCGCTCAATAAACGGTATTCCATCAGCACACGGTCATCAATTCTGATCCATTCACGCCGTTCATCTGGGGCATTCTTGGATGGCATGGAAGGTGTCGTGACTGAAGGAGGCGCCATGGTCAGATCATTTTCGACGTTATGCAGCGCAACTCAGTGCCTCAGCGTACGCCAATACCGAAGACTGAGCCTACGCCAACTTCTGGGCAGCCCGAGACAAGTCATCGGATAGCCTGTTCGCGTCGAGGGGTGCCTGCTTGATCATGATCCGTCCGTCCCCCTGCTACGCCTTCATCGATACGGTCATAAGGGTCGAAAGCTGCTCTCCAAGTCGCTGATGTAGGCCCTGAAGCCGATGCTTGGTCGCCGTCGCCTCACCCAATAGAGACACAAACACGGCTTGCATGACACGCACACGATCGCGGATCTGTTCATCGAGTTTCAGCAGATCGTTCGCCTCTTGGACCGGCGTCTGTATGGCAGCCAAGAGGACACCCCGCTCACGATAACATTGAGCAACGGCGTCCCATCGTCCAAGTTCAGCTGCCTCTGCAGCAGCCTTTGTGAGCCGCACGATATCGGCCCGGCAATGCGCTCCCGCGCAGTTCATCGTACACCTGCCATACGAGTCTGCTGCGCCACGATCTCACGCCACCCCTCGCGAAGCGTCGTCAAGCAACGCAGCGGACCATTGAGATGTCGCGCATCATTGCGGGCATTAGCCGTGACCAGCTCGCTGAGCATGTACTCATAGAGACGGTGTAGCGAGCGCGCGATCTCACCGCCTTGTTCGAAGTCGAGCACGCTGTTGAGCTCTCCGATAATAGAAATGGCTCGTCCGAGAAATCGGCCTTTTTCTTTCGGATTGCTCGACTCGATTCCGGCTCGAGCGAGTTCAATCGATTGAATGGCCGCATCGTAGAGCAGCACGACGATCTGGACTCTGGACGAAGTCATTACCTGTGTCTGTTGATATTGATTCGTATATTGAGTGAGCATAGGTCCTTTCCAGGACAGTCCTAATTTTTTCTCGTCAACGAGGAATTGGCCTGAAGGAAGCCGATCTGACTCTGGAGTTGCCCAAGCAGCCCATCGAGCGCGGCATACTGACGGCGGAGGCGCTCTTCATACTGCGCGATGAGATCTTCTTTTCTAGCGATCTCGTCCGTCACATCAGAAATCTGGTCGGTAAGACCGTGCTTTCGGAGCGTCAGCGCCCCAGATTCAATATCATCCAGCGTATCCACCGCTGTATTGACGAGTTGTGCCACACCGACGCTGCCCGTTTGTGTCACGAATAGATTCTTGACCGCAGCGTAATTTGAACTAAGCGCCGCACTCAGCCTGACGTCATCGATGGTCACTGTGCCGTCGCGCTCCGTTTTGAACCCGACGTCACCCACAGAAACATACGTGGTCAATCCAGACACAACAGAAGAGAGTGCCGTCCTCAATTGGCTAAGCACCCTTCGCACCGTCGGTTCGTTGAAAAAGATCCCACCTTCCTTAGAGGCGACGTCGTAGGTGCTCCGTTCGTTAATGAACTTGACCACCTCATTGTACGCGGCCGCCAGATCCTTGATATTTGTTTGGACAGCCGTCACATCCCGGGAGACATTGACCAAGATCGTGTCCGAGCCGGTGGTCTTGTTCAGTGTCAACGACACCCCGGCAATAGCATCCGTCATGGTATTGCTACTACGCTGAAACGTCACGGGGTTTAAATTGGGATCGCCCACGATGATCACGGCATCTTGCGCCGCCTGCAGCGTATCGGTTCCTCCGGCTCCGCTACTGTTTAAAAAGTCCAGATCGGTGTTGTCCGCGACAATTGTGACCGTGTTCCCGGCTCCAGTGTTGACGGCAGTCAGCGCCAGCCGGTAAGCCGGAGATGATTCGCTCCCCGTGTTGATCACGGAGGCCGTGACGCCGGCCCCGAGATCATTGATGGCGGTTTTGAGATCTTCGATTGTCGCGGCGGCGCTCAGACTGACCGTTTGATCCGTACCGCTGCCAACGCGAAAGGTGAATGTCCCCGAGAGGCCGCTCACGATATCGGTCGTCGCGGACGCGACCGCCTTCGCCGCCCTATTCGTTATCTGGTGCGATTGCGCCAGTTGTGCGACCTTGATGGTGTAGCTTCCTTGAACGGCAGATGAGGCCCCTGTCGCTGCAAGCACAGTCGAATCACTGACCGATACGCCGGAGCGATCGAAGCTGGAGGGGAGACGCATTTTGTCAGCCGTGCTTTGCAGGGCGATCAACTTTGTGCTCAGCGTGGCAAAGTCGGTCGATTTCGAATTGAGGTCGGCTTTCTTGGCATTGAGCCGATCAACGGGGATGCGCGACGCCTTGACCAGTTGGTCGACAACCTGGCCGAAGTCAAGTCCGTTTCCCAAACCGCCAAAACTTATCGTCGCCATGCGATCCCCGCGATTGTTCTATGCCTGTTCCTGCAGCAACAGCCCCTTCGGACTCGACAAATACTTTTCCAGCTCAAGCAACTCTTCTGGTGGAATTTGCCGAATGACCTCGCCGGATTCTTGTTCGACGACTTTCACCACCACCCGTTCGGTTTCATTGTCCACATGAATCTCGAGCTGGGAATCCGCCAGACTGAGGAGTTCGTTGATCTTCACCGCGGCCCGATCGATCTCGGCTCGGTCAACTGGTGCCTGGGAAGTCGACTGCCCTTCCGAGTCGCTTTTTCTTACTCGCGCCTTATGTCCCATCGCATCCGATGGTTCTTGCTTACGAATGCGTTCGACCAGAAGATCTGCCTTTGGTGTAACGCTGTGTATCATGGCAGCCTCCGCACGAATCTATCGGTGCCGCGCCCCCAGCGAAGGAGGCGCGACCACGATAGTCGATTACTACTGGAGTAATGCCAGAGCCTGCTGTGGCAGCGTATTCGCCTGCGCAAGCACGGCGATACCTGTTTGCACCAGGACCTGGTTCTTGGTGAATTGCGAGGTCTCATAGGCGATGTCCGCATCCCGGATCCGCGATTCGGCCGCCGTGAGATTCTCACTCGAAATCTCCAGATTCGCGATCGTAGCTTCGAATCGATTCTGGAGCGACCCATACTCGGCACGGGCGGTTGCGACGGCGCTGATGGCGCTGTCGATGTTGCTCAGCGCGCTCTGCGCATTGGCCGATGTGGACACGTTCACGCTGCTGAGGCTCAGCGCGGAAATCGTCAGCTGGTTGAGGTCCATCGTTAACGTGTTGCCGCTGCCGCTCTTGAACCCAACCTGCATCGTGAAACTGATCGAGCTGCCGCTGGTCAACGCTTGCCCGTTGAACTCCGTCACCTGCGCAATGCGGTCGATTTCAGAACGCAGCGCCAAAAACTCCTGATCGATGTACGACCGTTCGGTGGCGCCTACCGTGCCGCTGGACGACTGCGAAGCCAGTTCGCGGAGCCGGCCCAACAAATTTCCGATCGTGGCAGCCGCTCCGTCGGCGATCTGCGTCAAGCTAATTCCGTCCGAGGAGTTCCGAACGGCTTGGTTGATGCTACGAATGTGCGCTCGCAACGTTTCGGATAATCCGAGACCCGCGGCGTCGTCGGCGGCGCGGGTGATGCGGAGGCCGGACGATAGGCGCTCAACCGAGCGGCCCAAGCTCGCCGTACTCACTCCCAGATTGCGCTGGGCCGAGATCGATGCGGGATTGTTATTGACGATAATTGACATAGCCCCTTCCTCCTTGAGCCAAAAACTTGATCAGCCTCTTCGCCTCCGGCATCCGTGCAGAAGCGCATGCCCAACTCATACCTGTGAGCGGGTCTGGTGCCTTATCGGCTGAATCAAGAGGGACTTGAGCGGCCCATCAATCGAGCACGAAGAGGCTGAGCCAGTGACAACGGACACCATCTGCCGTCACCACCGGGCATCCAACCGGGGCAGAATTTCGTACTCCAAGAGATCCGCCAGACGAATCTGATCTTGATCCGTCCGCGCTTCCAAAAGCTACTGGACCCAAGGCGTCAAGGTGGAGGCTCCTGTCCCCGCTTGCATGGTAGCCGACGCTCCGTCTACAAATTCGAGATAATCCGCCAGCTGCCCCAGCCAGGCATCGAGCGCGGAAAGCGGCACCCGTCCGAATCGAAGCGCCGAGAGCAAGGCCGAACCCTCGGTTCGCAGAGTCTCTGCGTACTTACTTATTGACCCTTCGGCAGCTCGTAT
>NZ_JBLYIG010000290.1:0-3165 GCF_049222245.1 Nitrospira sp. BLG_2
GATGAAGTTTCCGGCATTGTCGAACTTTTGCACGCGATTATTGCCGTTGTCGACGACAAACAGCGAGCCTTGCTGATCGACGCAGAGACCGTACATCGGCGCCATAAACTCTCCGCCGTGCAAGAGCGAGGCACCGCGGCCGGGTTTCCCCCATTTCGACACACACAGATAGCCCGATGTATTGACCAAAATTGTGGTGCTGGCCGGCGTGGAAACATTGTTGCCGATATCTTTGAACCATACATAAATGGTTTTGTGCCCGTCTCCAGGCGAGACAATGAACGGAATGGTGGCTCCAAATTTGATCGCCGGCGTCACGTCCACCCATCCTGGTGTCCCCGCCATCGGCGTGAGCGGACTTTCAGAAATAAAATAGGCCCCGACCCCCGAATCCAAATCGGTCGCCGAAATCGTCACCACGACATCTGGCGAATTGGTCATGAAGGCCCCATGGTTGATCACCGCGTAGGGATTCTGCGGCGCCGTGATATCGATCAGCACGGGCGTCGCCGTCACCTCTTCGGACAGTCCGCTTTCCGCCCCGTCTTCGAATGACGCGGTCACGGCATAATAATAGGCCGTATCGTTGGTGAGACCTTCATGCGTGTAAGGGTTCGTCACGCCTTCAATCTTCGTCGCCCCTTCGAGCGTGACATGGGACGAGGTGCTGAAATAGAGATTGTAGGACTGCGCGCCGGACACTTCCATCCAGCTCAGGAAGACTTCCGTGTCGCCGGCCTTGACGGCAAGACTGCGGGGTGGCTGCACCGCTCCGACTTCCACCGTTTGCGACGGCTGGTCCTTTCCACGATTCATCTCTTCTTCGGTCGGCACGTATTTGAGGACACGGTTGTTGCCGCTGTCGACGACGTACACACACCCTTCCTTATCCACGACGATGCCGTAGGGGAAATTGACCTGCCCTTCCGTTTTTCCGCGATTTCCGAATGAGCACAGGAAGGTACCGTTGCCGTCGAACTTCTGGATCCGATGGTTGCCGCTGTCGACGACATAGACGTTACCCAATGCGTCACAGGCGATACCCCACGGCGATTTGAACTGCCCGGGTCCTTGGCCCTCTCGCCCCCACTTCGCCAAGAAACTTCCGCGAGCATCGAACTTTTGGATGCGATTATTGCTCTCATCGGCCACATAAATATTGCCGACGAAATCGACCGCCACACCGCGTGGGAAAAAGAAGGCGCCGTCGAAGCTTCCGTCACGGCCCCACTTCAACAATGGCTGCCCGTCGGCTTGAAATTTTTGAATGCGCGCGTTGCTCGTATCGGAGACGTACACATTGCCGGTTTGATCCGTCGTAATGCCCCAGGGCACGTCAAAGCGGCCCATGTCGGCACCGCGCCAGGCGAACCCGAACTTACCCCATGCTTTCTGCGCGTTGCCTTCAAGATCGAACTTCTGTACCCGGTTATTGCCGCTATCGGCTACGTACACGGCATCGTCCGGTCCGACAGCCAAACCGCGGGGATAGTAAAACTGGCCTTCCTGTGAACTGGGTTCACCACCCCATCGAGCCAAGAATTTTCCGCTCTTATCAAATTTTTGAATCGAATGGTTGTCGGTATCAGCCACGTAGATGTTGTCGTCCTTGTCGAGCGCAATCCCCGTAGGCGAGTTCAACTCACCGTCGTCCCCCCCTTCACGGCCGATGACCATGGCGAGGAGATAGGGTGATGGAATGGCCATCACTTCTTGCGATTCAGGGCTTTCGCCCTTCGAGGTGACAACGGTGACAACATAGTGGTAACAGGTTCCGTTGGCCAGGTCGTCATGGACATAGGGACTGGAGGCACCTTCCAGGCAAGTCGCCTTCTCTTTCTTCACGCCGATCACGCTCTTGAAATCGTCAGGGCCGGCGATGGGACGGGTCAGCTCTGAGAACTTGATCTGCACACCCTTGGTCGTCTGAAAATAGAGGTTGTAGTACATGGCATCCGGAACCGGATCCCACGCGACGGTAACGCGCCCATTGCCTGATTTTGCCTGAACGTTCTGCGGAGGCAATGGGAGTTCTTCTTCCTCCGTTACCGAATCTCCGCCGCCCCACTCTCCCTGGATTCCTTCGATACAGAGAAGGAACGGATTACATTTAAATGTGTCGTCAAAAAGCCAAGCTTTTATCACGGTATTGCCTCAGGTTGCTTGTGGAACGATTCAGAAACAGTGGAACTTTCAATCGCTTAGACTAGGATTGGTCACTGTAGCAAAGCAACGGAAATAGAGTCAAGGTAACGGTTGCTGTACCTCACAAACCATAATCTCTTAAGAAGCCTCTATGGTATCCGTGGCAGATCGATTACAATGCGCGTCGGCCCGTTGTAAGATCCATGGTCAGACGGTTGAATCCCTTTGGGCGGCGATACCGATGGTATTCAATCACTGAAATAGTACAGGAGTTCGGCAGAGGCGACGATGCGAAATTCCTACCCGCCGTTCATGGTCGCCGGAACCAGAGCGCATGGACGAACGAAGAAGCCTTATCAGCACCCGCTGAGCCATGGCACTGATACTCCAGTATGTCGTCATCGTAAAGGGACAACCTAATAACAATCTTCGAATCAATAACCTCTCCGAGCGGAGTCAAAGGTAAACCATCATGAGAATGTTTCAGGTGAGACAAACTGTGACGTATGAACTGACGACAGCGGCAGGAACGGAACAAGAAGCCATTCTGAAAGCCAAGGGCATTCCACTGACTCAATGGACCCCTGAGGCTGATGAAATCACGGCTGAGATGATCGATGAGACCGATGAGATCGACGAATACTGAGCGACGCTTATCCTGCTCCCGCTTCAAATTTCAAGAACCGATGACACCTACCGGCATTCATCATCAAGGAGAGCACTCATGCGGGCGATTCAAACAATCCAAGCATCGACGTTGTGTTTGATTTTCATCGCTGTGATAACGACAGCAGCCATCGCCGGAGACAAAGGACGTTCAACGGGCCGAGGTACGTCATTGGACAAAAACACCGAGGATCGCGCACGGTATATCATCAAAATAGCGGGTTGTAATGATTGTCACACCACCGGCTATGCGGAGGCTGCAGGGAAAATTCCTGAACAAGACGGGCTCAAAGGAGATGCGACGGGGTGGCGTGTCCCGTGGGGCACAACCGACGCGAGTAACTTACGGCGGGA
>NZ_JBLYIG010000291.1:0-4906 GCF_049222245.1 Nitrospira sp. BLG_2
AGATTGCCGTTCGAATAGCGCTCTGCCAGGCCGGCGACGAACAGCATCTGTTCAGCCGTAATATCCCCCATAAACAGCTTGATGGCGGCTGTGACATACCCATCCTGCTTCTGCTTTACGACGTTGGTCCGTTTCCACATCTCGAACGGCGTCTCATAGCCAATCGCGTGAGTCCCGTTGCCGTTGCCATTTCCGTTTCCATTCGCCACACCGTTTCTCGTTGGCATGATGAGTCGCGGGGGTTCATCCTGATGCTGCAGGAGAGTCAACGGTCTGGTCTCGGGAAGTGCGTGTCCCATGGCGACGTAGGCTGCTTCCCAGCGCCGTTTGAATTCGTCAAACCCCAGCTTGTCGATCACGAAGTTCATCCGGGCCTTGTTTCGATTTTTTCGATTGCCTAGGGTGTCGAAAACTTTAATAACGGCTTCGATACTGGGAATCAGTTCCTCCATCGGTGTGAATTCACGGAGCAGTTGGGCGACCCGTGGAGCGGAACCCAAGCCTCCACCGGCCACCATTCGAAAGCCGATCTCTCCGTCGGCTCGTTTGACCGCCAGCAGGCCGATATCATGGATGGGAGTCAGAGCACAGTCATGCTTGCAGCCGGAAAACGCGATTTTGAACTTTCTCGGCATACTTTGATTCAACGGGTTCCGTAACAAATGATACGCGACTGTCTTCGCATAGGGAGTCACATCGAATACTTCTCCTTGGCACACACCGGCCAGATGACAGGCCGTCACATTCCGCACGGTATTGGCGCAGGCCTCTCTGGTGGTAAGACCGACTTCTGCCAGTCCCCGCATGATACTCGGTACATCCTTCAGCTCTACGAAGTGCATTTGAATATCTTGTCTTGTCGTGACGTGGCCGACTCCGGTCGCATAGCGGTCGGCGAGTTCCGCCACACGTCGCAGCTGATTCGCCGTGATGCCGCCGAACGGGATCTTGATGCGGACCATCTGCACCCCACGCTGACGCTGGCCGTAAATGCCGTACTGCAGGCGAAAAGGTTTGAAGAGATCAGTGGAGATCTCTCCGGTCAATGTTCGTAGGGCTTCGACCTCAAAGGTTTCTATTTCCTCTAGAATGGCCGGCGGAATCGGATGGGTGACAATTTTGGGGGTAGTGAGGGATTCAACTGGGTTCATATACCGATCTCCTTGCCTCCTCAGGAGAGGAGCCCTTCAAATCAAATGTGATACATCGGATTGCGCTGAGCCTCGATCGTCCGTAGACGCATCGCCAAGTGTTCGACGGTCACGTTGTCGAGAACTTTTCGTTCCGCCTGCTGAACCTGTTCCCAGACGTCATCCAACAGCAGTTCCGGTTTGGCCGCGTGGCGATCGCGTGTTCGTTGACCGACAAATGACCGATGAAAGACCGGCCCCTCCAATGCCTCGAGTATATCGGCGATCGACATTGCCGTTGGTTCATGCGTGAGGAGATACCCCCCTTGGGCACCCCGTTGGCTTTCTACTAATCCGGCCTTCTTCATCGCATGGAGAACTTGTTCGAGGAAACGGACTGGAATTCCATGGCGCCTCGCGATCGCTCGCGCTTGAACCGGGGCTTCATTGGCATGCATTGCGAGATCGACAGCGACCATAATTCCGTACGTGGCTCGTTTAGACACTTTCATTCTTTATTATTCCTGTAGGGATTGAGATACATATACATTTTCCTGTCTCAATCTGTCAAGCCATCAGGAAACAGCTTCTTTACTGGCAGGTGATGCTGGCATAGTCATACTGAAAGGCCGATACGTCCATAAATACGATTGACATCGTTTACGCCCTCGGCAATAATCCGCCCTCTGCTGCGGGTGATGCCTTCATGTCTGTGCCGTCATCTTCATTTACCATTCTGCTATTCACGAACGACACGGCCGTACAAGTTCTCGTGAAAGAGCTCTTCACGGACGTCTCCGTTACGATCACTCGGGACATTTCGACCTTTCAAAAGGAGTTGTCAAAACATCGGTTTGATACCGTCGTGATGGAGTCGCAAGGCGGACAGGAACAGATGAGCGCGCTCAATGACCATCTCGACCTCACTCGCACTCTGTGTATCAGAGGGTCTAAGGCTGTCTTAAAAAGGACACTGAAAACCATTCAGCTGATGAATCAGTCAAATAGTTCCCAGCAGAACAACGCCCGCGACGCTTCCCTGGAGAGCTATTTGGAGGTCAAAATGGGAGAGTTCGTGAAGGGGATGAGAAACGGATCGGCAAAAAACCTTCATCCGATCCTCATTTCAGCGGTAGAACGCCCTCTCATCACTTCAGCCCTGCGGGAAACAAGAGGGAATCAAATACAGGCAGCTGAACTCCTTGGACTCAATCGGAACACGTTGCGAAAAAAAATCGTGAATCTTCACATTCCCTTGAAACAAACAAAGCGAGAGCGAGTCATCGTGCCTGAATAAACTTGACAAGTGTGCTGCTGGGCTCACTTCCCATACCACCTCTCAAACTCATGAAGGAGGGACATCATGACAAAGGAAGAGCTGATCGCTAAGATGGCGGCTTCAGCGGGCATCACTAAGATAGCGGCCGGAACCGCCCTCGAAGCATTCACCGGGGCGGTGACTTCCTCGTTGAAAAAAGGACAACGCGTCTCCCTCGTCAATTTCGGCACCTTTACGATTTCCAAGCGAAAAGCCCGAATGGGAAGAAATCCGCGGACAGGCGAATCACTTCGAATCCCAGCTGCGAAGGTCCCAAAGTTCTCAGCCGGGAAAGAGCTTCGTTCTGCTGTGAGGTGATGGTCCTCAAGCTGAAGATTAAAGGGAAGGTCGGACTTCTTTCAGATAACTGAAGGACTGCGACCTTCCATTTCGTTTTCTTGACAGTGTCAACGAGGCTATATTAGCATGCCTCCTCTATCGATAGGCGCGTAGCTCAGGGGGAGAGCGCTACCTTGACACGGTAGAGGTCGACGGTTCAAGACCGTCCGCGCCTACCATTCAAGCTGAGGCACTGGTTTGCCTCTTGGAGGCTCGGTGCCTTTGTTGTTTTCTGTCGTGGATCAAATTCCATAAGTCATGAAGATATCCATAAAAGACGGTCCAAGCGGTGACATTCCGATCGGGGGGACGATAGGTGACGCTCTCTCTGAGTTAGGAGTTGCAGGCCAGGATATCCTGGCGGCCAAAGTAGACGGAGCGGTGGTTGATCTGTCGCGTCCTCTGTCTGGGAGTTCGGTAGTCGAACCGCTGAAGTTCGACAGCGCAGAGGGCCGTGAGGTGTACCGGCACAGCAGTACTCACATCATGGCTCAGGCAGTCAAAGAACTCTTCCCGTCTGCGCAACTGACCATCGGCCCGGCCTTGGAAGAGAGTTTTTATTATGATTTTGCTTTCGAGCGTCCCTTTACTCCCGAAGACCTGGAGAGAATCGAAGAGCGCGCCGCCGAAATCATCAAGCGTAATCTTACCATCACAAGGCGGGAGTTCTCGAAAAAGGACGCGATAGATTTTTTCATGGCCCGTGGAGAACACTACAAGGTCGAGCTGATTCAAGGCTTCCCGGATGGAGAGCCGATCACGGCCTACGCCCAAGGCGACTTCGTCGATCTCTGTCGCGGCCCCCATCTCCCTACCACCGGATCCATTGGGGCCATAAAATTGCTCACCACGGCAGGAGCGTATTGGCGGGGCGATGAACGTAATCCGATGTTACAGCGGATTTACGGGACATCCTTTCCGACAAGAGCGGAAGTGGATGCCTATCTGGCTCGGCTGGAGGAAATTAAGCGGCGCGACCACAGAAAAGTCGGAAAAGAACTGGATTTGATCAGCATTCAGGATGAGATCGGACCCGGTTTGGTACTGTGGCATCCGAAAGGCGCGGCGGTCCGCCTGTTGATTGAAAATTTCTGGCGAGAACAACATATTCGGGATGGGTATCAGCTGGTCTATTCGCCTCATGCCGCGCGGCTTGATCTTTGGAAAACCAGTGGGCATCTCGACTACTACCGCGAAAACATGTTTCCATCGATGAAGCTGGAGGGCAGTGAGTACCAGCTGAAACCGATGAATTGTCCGTACCATATCATGATCTATCAGAGTCATCTTCGCAGTTATCGAGACCTTCCCATTCGCTATGGGGAATTGGGGACGGTCTACCGCTATGAACGGACCGGCGTTCTGCACGGTCTCATGCGGGTGCGCGGATTCACGCAGGATGATGCCCATCTCTTCTGCCGCCCGGATCAAATGGAACATGAAGTCAGCCGGGTACTGGACTTTACATTCTTTGTGTTACGGACTTTCGGATTCCATCAATTTGAAGTATTTTTGTCCACCCGGCCCAAAGAGTCCGTGGGTGGGGATGAACATTGGACTTTGGCCACCAGCGCATTGGAAGTGGCACTGAAAGGCCGTAACATCTCCTTTCATCTTGACCCGGGAGGAGGGGCATTTTACGGTCCGAAGATCGACATTAAGATCAAAGATGCGTTGGGACGCTCGTGGCAATGTTCAACGGTCCAGGTGGATTTCAACAATCCGGAGCGGTTTGAGTTAAGTTACATTGGTGAGGACGGCAAGGCCCATCGCCCGATCATGATCCATCGCGCCTTGATGGGGTCCATCGAGCGTTTTTTCGGCATTCTGATCGAGCACTATGGGGGCGCGTTCCCGACCTGGCTGGCTCCAGTGCAGGCGGTGGTCATGAACATCACCGATCATCAGCAAGACTACGTCGCGGTCGTCGCCGCTCAATTGAAGACGGCCGGCTTCCGCGCCGAGACGGACATTCGGAATGAGAAAATCGGGTTCAAGATTCGTGAAGCGGAAAAAGCGAAAGTCCCGTTCATGTTGGTCGCGGGAAACCGTGAAATGCAAGACGGGACTCTCTCGGTACGAGGCCGAAGCGGGTCAAATTTAGGGAATAAGACGGTAG
>NZ_JBLYIG010000292.1:0-2426 GCF_049222245.1 Nitrospira sp. BLG_2
GCAATTCGACCATCGTCCCGACCAGGTACGGCAGTTTGATGTCGCAGCGTTTCATCGTCTCCTGTGCCACTTCTCGGATCAGATCTTTCTGCGCCTTCCTCTCCGAGACCATCCCCACGAGCGGAATCATGATCTCCGGCACGATCTTCGCGCCATCTTTGGCCAATTCGCAGGCCGCTTCCATGATGGCCCTCGCCTGCATGCGTGTGATCTCCGGCATCGTAATGCCCAACCGGCATCCACGAAGACCGAGCATCGGATTAAACTCGTGCAGCTCTTCGACACGAGCCAGAAGTCGCCGTTTTTCTTCCAACTTGGCCCCATCATTGCCCGTCAATTCAAGCTGCGCGATTTCGACCATCAGTTCTTCCCGCTTGGGCAAGAATTCATGGAGCGGCGGATCAAGCAGGCGAATCGTCACCGGATATCCCTTCATCTCTCGATAGAGCCCCAGGAAGTCTTGTTTCTGCAGCGGCAACAACTGATCCAAGTATTTTTCGCGTTCCTCTTTCGTCCGGGCCAAGATCATCGTCTGCATGATCGGAATTCGATCCTCGGCGAAGAACATGTGTTCGGTGCGGCACAGACCAATACCCTCCGCGCCGAACCCCCTGGCGATGTTTGCCTGATCCGGCACATCGGCGTTGGCACGGACGCGAAGCTTGCGAAAACTGTCGGCCCAGGACAGGATCGTAGCGAACCGCTGATACTTGTCCGACTTCTTGGGATCCAGCTTCCCTTGAATCACCTGAATGATTTCGGATTCGACCACCGGAATGTCGCCTTCATATACATTGCCGTTCGATCCATTGATCGAGAGATAATCTTCTTCTTTAAAGGTCTTTGCTCCGATCCTCACGGTATGACTATCGAGCACTTCAACGGCTTCACAGCCTGCGACACAAACCTTGCCCATCTGCCGCGCCACCACGGCAGCATGAGACGTCATTCCACCGCGCGCAGTCAAGAAACCGGCCGCCGCGTTCATCCCGTGGATGTCATCCGGACTAGTCTCCTGCCTGACCAGCACGACTCGATTACCGGCTGCCTTCAGTTCAACCGCCCGGTCTGGGTTAAGAGCAATCTTGCCCGCCGCCGCGCCGGGCCCAGCCGGCAACCCCTTGCCGAGGGGATTCGATTTCGACTCTTCCTTTGTGTCGAAAATTGGGTAGAGATACTGCGCCAGTTGGTCGGCCCCGATTCGTTGCACGGCTTCCTGCTTTGAGATCAACCCTTCTTTCACCATGTCGACCGCGATCTTGACCGCCGCAATCCCCGTCCGCTTCCCGACACGGGTCTGCAACATATAGAGCTTGCCCTCCTGGATCGTGAATTCGAGGTCAAGCATGTCCCGGTAATGTTTCTCGAGCTTCTTATAGGTATGTTCGAGATCCTTGTAAGCCTCCGGAACGTTTTTCGATAACGCGCTCACAGGCAGAGGCGTTCTGATCCCGGCAACGACATCCTCGCCCTGAGCATTCATTAAACATTCACCGAAGAATGCTCGATCACCGGAACTGGGACTTCTCGTAAACGCGACGCCGGTCCCGCTTGTTTCTCCCATGTTCCCAAACACCATCGCCACCACATTGACCGCGGTTCCCCAGGAATCGGGAATGCTGTACAACCGGCGGTACGTAATGGCGCGGGCGCCGAACCAGGAGGAAAATACGGCATTGATCGCCAGCCGCAGCTGTTCCAGCGGTTCATCCGGAAAGTCCTTTTTCGTTTCTTCTTTGATGAGGGCTTTGAAACTCGCCACTAATTCGCGAAGGTGCCTGGCATCCAAATGGGTTTCATGCGCGACACCGACTTCGGTCTTCTTGTGCTTGAGAATCGCTTCAAAATGTTCTCGCGGTACACCCATCACGATACTGCCGAACATCGACACAAATCGCCGGTAGCTGTCCTGCGCAAAGCGATCGTTGCGGGTCTTGGCCGCGAGGCCTTCGACCGTCTTGGTCGTAAGACCAACGTTCAACACCGTGTCCATCATGCCCGGCATCGAGGCGCGCGCGCCCGACCGAACCGAGACCAGCAACGGCCGTTCCGGATTTCCGAATCTCATCCCCATCGAACGTTCGACGCGTTTGAGCGCCTGCAAGGTGGCATCCCACATTCCGTGAGGGTATTGCTTACCGATCCTGTAATATTCGACACAGGCTTCGGTGGAAATCGTAAACCCCGGTGGGACCGAGATACCCAAATTGGTCATCTCGGCCAACCCTGCGCCTTTTCCGCCGAGCAATTCCTTCATGTTCGACGTGCCCTCGGCTTTGCCGTCGCCGAAATAGTAGACGTATTTCTTTGCCACGTGACTTCTCCTTCCGGGAAGAGTGCGTATCAATGAACGGACGACCCGCGACGACCGTCTGTTTCCAGACGGAACCGATAGCGGTTCACCAAGAACCACTTCGCCCTTACGC
>NZ_JBLYIG010000293.1:0-2186 GCF_049222245.1 Nitrospira sp. BLG_2
CGATTGGACCAGGGTCACCGCGCCGGGGACCGAGAGCGATACGTGCGGATGTTGCAGGAAGCGGTGGATGCCCTCTTCGACAACGGCCGCCGAGGGCGCGCGATTCGTGGCCCGAACAAACGTCCGTTGAAATCGTTGAGCGACATGTTGAAGGGGAAACAGGGGCGATTTCGGCAGAACCTACTCGGGAAGCGTGTCGATTATTCCGGCCGTACCGTGATCGTCGTCGGCCCGGAGTTACGCCTCCACCAGTGCGGGCTGCCGAAGAAAATGGCGCTGGAATTGTTCAAGCCGTTCATCTTCCACAAGCTGGAAGCCAGGGGGGCGGCCACTACTATTAAGAGCGCCAAACGGCTGGTCGAAAAGGAACGGCCGGAGGTCTGGGATGTCCTTGACGAAGTGATCCGAGAGCATCCGGTATTGCTGAATCGAGCCCCGACGCTCCATCGGTTGGGCATTCAAGCATTCGATCCTGTGTTGGTGGAGGGCAAGGCGATTCGATTGCACCCGCTGGTCTGCGCGGCATTCAACGCAGATTTCGATGGGGATCAGATGGCGGTGCACGTCCCATTGTCGGTCGAAGCGCAGGTTGAAGCACGGGTGCTCATGATGTCCATCAATAACATTCTCTCCCCGGCCAACGGCAAGCCGATTGCGGTGCCGTCGCAGGATATGGTGTTGGGCTGTTACTGGTTGACGAAAGAGCGGATAGGCGCCAAGGGCGAGGGAAAGGTATTTGGGTCTCCGGAAGAGGTCCGGATTGCTTTTGACGCGAGAGAAGTGGAAGAGCATGCGCGGGTCAAGGTGCGCCTGATGGGTTCCCTGGTGCAGACGACCGTCGGTCGTGTCTTGCTGTCCGAAATCCTTCCTCTAGGCTTGCCGTTCGCGAATGCGAACAAGCTCATGACCAAAAAGGAGATGACGAAACTCATTGACGCCGTGTATCGCCAGACTGGCCATCGAGACACGGTCGAGTTTCTGGATAAGATCAAAGACATTGGTTTTGCCTATGCGACCAGGGCCGGCTTGTCGATTTGCATCGACAATATGCATATCCCGAGTAAGAAGGAAGATTTCATCGGGAAAGCACAGCGCGAAGTGAACGAGATCGAGAAGCAGTATTCAGAGGGCTTGATTACGAACGGTGAACGGTACAACAAGGTGATCGACATTTGGGCTCACGTCACTGAGCAGGTGGCGAATGAGATGATGAAAGAACTCGGCGCCGGAGGTGATCCAGCGAAGGCTGAATCGTTCAACCCGATCTTCATGATGGCTGATTCCGGCGCTCGAGGCAGCTCGCAGCAGATACGGCAGTTGGGCGGTATGCGCGGTCTGATGGCCAAGCCGTCCGGTGAGATCATCGAAACGCCGATCACCGCCAATTTCCGTGAGGGGTTGACGGTGTTGCAGTACTTCATCTCGACTCACGGCGCTCGTAAGGGTCTAGCCGACACGGCGCTGAAAACCGCCAATTCAGGTTATCTGACTCGGCGACTGGTCGATATCGCTCAGGACGTCATTATCAACGAGATCGATTGCGGAACACGCGACGGCATTATCGTCAGCGCCTTAGTGGAAGGCGGTGAAATTATCCAGCCGCTGGAGGAACGTGTCCTCGGTCGCTTGGCGGCAGAGGATATTCGTGACCCCGTCACGGGGGAAATCATCGTGTCTTGGAATGAGGAAATCAACGAAGAGCTGACGAAGTCGATCGTTGAGGCCGGAGTCGATCGTGTCAAGATTCGATCCGTGCTGACCTGTCAATCGCCGCGTGGTGTATGTCGAGCCTGTTATGGCCGCGATCTGGCGCGAGGTCGTCTGGTGGAAAAAGGTGAACCGGTCGGTGTCATCGCCGCACAGTCAATCGGCGAGCCAGGCACGCAGTTGACGATGCGGACTTTTCACATCGGGGGTACGGCTAGTAAGGTCGTCGAGCAAACAGTGCTTGAGGCGAGGCATGCCGGACGAATCAAATTCATGAGTTTCGATGCCAAAAAGAATGCCGATATTCACAATGCCGGTATCGCGGTGCGGAATAAAGAAGGTGAATGGGTCGTCATGAATCGCAATACGAAGATTGCGATAGTCGACGACAGTGGACGAGAACGTGAGAAGTACCCCGTCGTGTATGGGGCCAAGATCAAGATCAAGGACGGTGATCCGGTGGCCGTCGGCCAGAAATT
>NZ_JBLYIG010000294.1:0-2385 GCF_049222245.1 Nitrospira sp. BLG_2
CAGTGAGAAGAACATGAACGATGTCGTTGGACGGATCAACGCGGCGATTATCGGAAAGAGTCCGAACGCCGTGAGCGCACCGCCGGAAGAATAGCGCCAGATAGTCACGGCTCCGATCCAGGCCAGGAGCAACAACAGCCCGATCAACGGCGCAACACCCAGGACGGAACCAAGCGCGGTTGCGACGCCTTTCCCTCCTTTGAATCCGAGAAAGGGCGAGAACAGGTGTCCAAGAAACGGCGCGAGCGCGACAGCCAATATGGCCCATTCGTCTTGCAGCCACTGCGTGGCCACAAAACCCATTAGCCATCCTTTGCCCATGTCGCCGATCAAGGTCAGGATGCCGGCTTTTTTGCCCGACACGCGCAGCACGTTGGTAAATCCGACATTCTTGCTGCCGACTGTGCGAGGATCGGGCAGCCCCATCGCTTTTGAGATGACGACCCCAAATGGGACGGCCCCCAATAGATACCCGCCGATCATGAGCCCGATGATCAGACCTGTCTGATCCATTCAATCTCTCACTGCCATCTGCGATTACAGAAACTTCTCCGGATGCGTAAAAAACTCCAGCATCACCCGATTCAGACTGGGCCAATCCCGGTGACTGCCCGTTCCTTCGCAGTAGAGTGTCGCTCCGTTCGGTGAACATCCTTGAAACGCGCGACATCCGCCTTCTACTGGTTTTGTCTTTGTGACATCACAACGATTGCAGCCCGCCCACCAGGCGGATGTTTGATTTCCCCAACCGGGAAACAACCTATCGTTCTTGCTATGCATGATCATGACCGGAATCGGGTCGCGGCATTGAAAGGACTCAAGGTCCTTGCCGGTCCATCCGGCTGCGCTCGGCGCGATAGCCGCGGGGATGGTTTTCGTTTTGTCGAGCACGGCCAATGCCAACGAAGCAGTGCCGCCGTCTGAGTGGCCCGTTACAAACACTTTTTTCTCATCGATGCACCAGTCCCTCGCCACGAGGCCGGGAATTGTCCCAAGCTGCTCGACAGTAGTAGGACTCAGCTGTTTGTGATCGGCATAGACCACGATAAATCCGGCTGCGGTCGTGGCGGTGGTGAGACCCGTCAATCGTTCCGATGCCCACCTACTCTGTCCTGCCGGAGCATAGACCATCAAAAGGGAATGTGCGAATGTGGCATCATAGTTCGAGGGTGTGCGGACCATATACCGAATGCTATCAGCGGAGACTTTGCCATCGGTTGCGCCGGCTAATCCAGGTCGAGATCCCACTGAGCACTGTCTATTTGCACTTGGATAGGCGAAGGCTTCAAGTTGCGGAGGTAGCTCGTTTTCACTGCAAGCGGTCAATGTGAGAAGGATAGAGAGAACGGCGCAGGTAAGAAGTCTTGGGTTCCGTAGCACGCTGGGGGCACTTAGATGGTGGCTGATTCAAGATTGCATGATGGAGAATCATGCGCACATACCGTTCCATATATCATTGTTCAGAGTCCCTTCGCGACAACCTGTTTCCAAAAGCTCCACACATACTGACTGCCGGAGACATAGCCGAACACCAATGACAGATACAAGGTGGCGGTGCCAGCCAGGTGCATATTGCCGAGTTCGGCAAAGCCTGTTCCTTCCAGGATCAGCAGAATGATGGCGACGACTTGGAGCGTCATTTTATATTTGCCGGTCGTCTCAGCCGGGATAATCATTCCTTCTCCCGCAGCAATGGCACGGATTCCCGTGACGGCAACCTCCCGCCCGATGATCAGCAGCGCGACCACCGCGCTGACCCGATCCACATTCATGAGAAGGATCAGGGCCGACAAGACCAGGAGTTTGTCCGCGACCGGATCGAGCAACTTGCCGAGCGTCGTCACCTGGCCGGTTCGTCGCGCGATGTAGCCGTCCAACATATCCGTTACCGCCGCGACGGTAAAGACAATGGCCGCCGCCAGCGACTGATCGGGCGTTGGATTGACGAACAGAATGATGAAGACGGGAATCAAGAGAATGCGGGCGAGCGTCAGGAGATTGGGCAGATTGAGCGATTCCGCCCCGATGTCTCTCCATACTTCCACAACGCGGTTCATGAGCGACTGTGGCTCCTACACGATTCCGTTTTTGAGCAGATCATGCAAATGAATCACGCCGCGAATCGTCCGGCCGTCTTCGGTCACCACCAGAGTCGTGATCGAATACCGCTCCATCATCTCCACGGCCGTGGCCGCCAATTCCTGCGGTCCGATCGTTTTGGGATTGTGCGAGGCTAACTCGCGGGCCGTCGTATTGACCAAATCGGTGCCCCGCTGGATAAAACGTCGTAAGTCGCCGTCGGTAATCACGCCGACCAACGAACCATCCTGGTCGATCACGGTCGTCATGCCGAGCTTTTTCGCCGTCATTTCAAGCATGGCCGCC
>NZ_JBLYIG010000295.1:0-6870 GCF_049222245.1 Nitrospira sp. BLG_2
CCTGATCGTTAAAAAGGTTTGACGGCATCGCCGGGCCTCGGCTTGTTCCCATGTCGATTCCACTCTACTCGTCGGTCGGCGCGCCCCTTGCCCCTGAAAGACGCAGCGGGCGCCGACCGATCCATTTTACGGCTCCTTGTCGACGGGAACAAATCATGAGCAGGCGATGGGCCCTCAATATGGATGAATCCTCACCTCATGGACTAAGGATTCGTTTGCAGAGAATGTGACACCTGCCGGGCTTGATCACGATGTTCCTTCAAGGTCGGCAAGGTGGAGGTGAACCATTCCCTGAGATCCGGGTATCTCATCGTTTTCACATGCTGCTGGAATTCCTCCAAGGTGGTCTCATGATTTTTCAGGGTGAAATCCATGTAGGCTCGATCGAACTCATGGCCGGATAATTTCGACATCTCGTCAACCCTTTTCTGGTCCTCCGGAGTAAGTTTCGTGGGCAGCGGCACTTGGTGTTTCGATGCCAGCTGTTCCGCCTCCCGGCGGACCTTCTTGTGGTCTTGGACCATCTTGGCGCTGAATTCCTTTACCCGTTTGTTTTCGGCTCGTTGTGCAGCCAGTTGACCCAGAGCGATCGCGACTTGCTGCTCTTCGGCGGCTATAGCGAGGAACGATTGGGTATCCGCTTTAGGATCCAATTGCTCCCCTGTAGGATCCGATTTCACATCCGATTGCGCTTTCAGCACACCCGTGAATAAGAAGACGCTTAAGACAACACTCGTGGAGACCGCTGCGAAGGTCGTTCGAGACATGGGATGCTCCTTGGATGAGGTGAGTAGCCTCTGGTTGGATCTCTCTTTCCAGCCAGTTTTCCGGATGCTCTCCAACGCCAGTGCAAATCATGGACCGGAAGTTGACTTATCCCTTATCGGTTCAGGACCATGCGCTGAATCCCCTGACTTTAGAGCAGGCGCCGCGTCGCGCCGACTCGCTCGCTGAGAAGTCCGCTGGTACGCCATCGTTTAAGATAATTTTAGTAGACAAGATGTCCGCATGGAGGACAGGCCTTCTTTCAACTTCCACGATTTCACTTTATCGCTTCTTTACTTGCCTCGATACCGTTTGCTCCAGGTCATTGCTGTCCGATACCAGCGCATGATTCACGAAGAATGTGGGCGTCCCCTGCACTCCGCACCGATGGCCGGACAGCACATCACGCCGTACTTTCAGCACACCGGCTCCTGCATGCAAGTCGTCCTTAAAGTGCGGTACATCCAATCCGGCCATCGCGGCATAGAGATAGAGATCATCTATTTCGAGATGCGCTTGGTTTTGGAACAGCACATCATGCATGGGCCAGAAGCGGTTTTGCAGAGCGGCGGCTTCATAGGCTTCCGCGGCAAGTTGCGCATGCGGATGTTTCTCGGCCAGAGGAAAGTGCCGGTACACGAACCTCACATGATCGGCGAATCGAATACTCAATCCACTTATGAGAAAGTACGCTTGGCGGCAGTCCGGACATTCGAAATCGCAGTAGGTGATAACGGTAACCGACGACGCCCTGTCCCCCATCACATGATCGTCCGGCAACACGAGAAGGTCATATCGATCACACGTGTTGCGGGCCGCCCTCGGCATAGAGTTTACACTTTCCGGTTACCGCCCATGATGACCAAGGAGCGGTTCTTCCTCGCCATGTGTAACAGGTTCAATACTCTATTGAGCCGTACAAGCTCATCGGGAGGGATGGTGAGCGGAGGGTGGAACCGATATCTCAAGAACATCATCTGTGACATGACGTTCTCTATTGGGCGCCGGCGGGAGAAAAGACGCCCGTCTCTATCTGTTCTTTGAATCGCTGCAGATCCGCGGCAATCTTCGTATTCGGGTCTTCTCCAAACCATTTGGCCACGGCGGCGCCGAGTTTGCCACCGGGAGGTTCGTACTGCAGCGTCACGGTCACCCAAGTTCGATTCCCATCATCCGTCGGCTTGAACTCCACCGAGCCGGTATGGTCCACATCTGAGTCCTGCAGTGATCTCCATCCGATTCGTTGATTCTCCACATCGTTGATGATCTCGGCATCCCATTCCACCTTGGGTGCGCCGGGCACCGTCTTCATCACCCAGTGGGATAGTCGATCATTGATGACCTGCACAGAATCAAGATGGTTCATGATACGGGGAAGATTATCCAATAACCTCCAACACCGATAGAGCTCATCGGGCGGCCGATTGATCTCGATTGACCTTTGAATCTTCGTTGCGTGGTCCGTCCGCACCTTGCGCCGTCCCAATCGGCTCGTGTCGGTCGGCCCGCCCGCCTGCTGGCCGCCGCTCGTATCGATCCCCATGGCTCCGAACGCCGGACAATAGCCGCTCACCGCTCTATAAAAAAGACTCCCACCCATTATGGCCAGGACCGCGCCCCTCCAATTACGGCGAGACAGCCCGCCGGCAATGAAGACCATTCCTGCAATGGCGGATAGCACGCGCTGCACGTCGCCGATGTTTTCCCGGTGAACATCACACTCCGCTCGTTCTTCGTCCCATCCTAAATCTTGCGTATTTATTCGGTACTTTTCTTTTCCAGACGGATTCCCGGTCATTGGCTTCCCTCCTCGCTTTCTCTTCATATTTCGTTTCCTGCTCATACATTTATGGAGCGAACCTACGTTGTTTCGTAGTGCAAGAGGCAGGCCGTTCAGATGCGTGATGACCGAAGATACAGGGAGTTTACCGGGGCGAATTTCTCATGGAAATACGCAATCGCGGCATTTTCCACAGCGGGTGCTCACAGATGAAGCTTGAAACTCGCGCGATGTGTCCTTTATCCGGACAGCTTTTCTTCGAAGACCCAATCGAAGGGGGCGATCACGCCGGTATGCCGGTCCCTGTCGGAAAGACATGAATTGCGTATGAGGGCGACAGCCTCTACCCGGAGGCCGTCGCCTCATTGCGGTGGAGAACCTCAAGCGGCTCGGCGATAGCTTTCCGCTATTTCGTCGGCTTGTGCTTGCTTGCCATACCCATAGTAGGCGGCAAAAGCCGCAGTGCCGCCATGGAGCCATACGTCCCACCCATGTAAAGGGGCTAAGCCGAACATCATACTGAGCGGCTGGATGACACCCATTATGGCCAGGAGGCCGTACAACCATGTCAGTCCTCTAGCGAAACCTCTGGCCTGGCTCACGCTGCGGGCCAAGGTTAGTCCCGCAATGCCCACTCCGAGGTGGACCAGATTATGAATCCAGTTCACCGGAAACAGACCGAACAGAAGACCGTAACCGCCGTCCGCGAATAAACCCGGCACGGCGTTGGGGTGAGGAGTCGACACGAACGCTGGTATGAACCCCAGGACTCCCACCACCAGGAACAGGACTCCGATAAATTGCGCGAATCTACGACTCGTCATGCAGTCGTCACCTCCTTTTATGATAACCGATCACTCGCAAGTGTCGCGCCTCTTTTGGCTCCGTCCGGTCATTATGCCGCCCGGCGATGGCCGCGGGAGGACTTTGACATCATTCGTTCTTTGATACTCATAGCTTCCTGCCCTAATTCCTCCCAATCGATATCCGCATTCTCCGCTTCTGGAAACATTTCCTTTTCTTCCTCTTCTATATGGTGCTTCACGAGTTCGCTCATCACCGTAAATTTGGCCTTGTACCCCTTGGCCGACGCCTTCATTTTTTTGAGTTCTTTGATCAGCATCCCGACCACGTGATGCTCTTCATTGGCTTCATCGACCAGGTCTTCTTCGCCGGTCGCTTCTCGGATGGCGGGATACACGAGGCTCTCCTCAATTTTCGTATGGATCTCCAGAGCCTTGATGGCCTCGTCCGCGATCCCCTGCCGAGAACGGCCGTCCGCTTCTTCAAACGATTGAAACAATTGCTCCACTTCTCGATGATCCTCTTTCAACAGTTCCAAGGCGTTGACGGACTCTTGTTCCGACATATCTTCATTGTCTTGATTCGATTGCCGTTGCTTCTTTGCCATCGGGGTCTCCCTCCTTGTGTGTTATACATGTCCCGCCGACCAACGTGACCTCCATCACGATCCGACTTGTTCTCGTTCTGTCCGCCCCGGCGTCTCATCGCTGAAGTACAAATGCCGCGAGCCCTGGTTGGTGTCCGGTTGGACGGCAAACAACAGGTCCGCCAGTTCGTCCGCGTGCTCTTCCTCCTTCGCCAAGATACCTTCCATCATGACTCGGGAAGTCGTATCCTTGTCGCCGAAGTACCGCACCATTTCCCTGTATGTCTCGATGGCGATCCGCTCGGCGATCAAATCTTCGCGTATCATATCGGCTAAAGACGTGCCTTCCCGGTACTCGCTGTGGCTACGTTCCGCGATGACCGAAGGATGAAGTTCGGGCTTGCCTCCCAACTGCTTGATGCGCTCCGCGAGCTGATCGGCATGGTCCTGTTCTTCTTGGGCATGCTGAAAGAATTCTTTGGCCACGGAGGCCGAATGGATGCCCGTCGCCATGAAGTAATGAAAGCGATAACGGAGCACACACATATATTCGGTGGCCAACGCGTCATTGAGGATTCGTACGACTGGATCACGATCGAGCGCGTAGTCCTTGGTGAACGCACCTTCTTCAATGTGCCGACGAGCCCGCTTTCGTATTTCCTCGATGTTGGCGATAAAATCCATGCCGTCCTCCCTTCCCTCCCATAGATGGCGTTGTATCTTGTCTGTCGTGACTGCCCCCTGCTGATTGCACAAACTTTGCCTTGTCCGCTCTAGGTGGCCGCGAGAAAGGGCGCACGTTTAACCTTGGAAACGTGACCACACCAAGCGACGCTGTCGGGAACAATTTGTCTAGTGAGGGACAATTTGCACTGGAACCGACGGCGCGCAGGAGTATCCATGCGGCGATAGACAAGTTACACCACTTCGCGAATCTTGTTCTCTAAGACCGTTTTCACGATTTCCAAGCGCTCTTTTTGTCCTCGAGCCATGGCTTTGGCGAACTGCCAGGCCTGGTCCGTCGTGATTTTCCCCGGCAACGGCGGTTCATGCGGATCGACCACCGCTTCGATCAGGACAGGCCCCGGCTGCGCAAAAGCTTCTTGGAGAGTTTCCCTCACGCGGGCCGGGTCGCTCACGGAATATCCGACGGCCCCGCATGCGCGGGCAAATGCCGCAAAATCGATGGCGTGCAGCTCCACGCCGTATTGAGGATTTCCCTCGAAGGCAATCTGCTCCCACTTGATCATCCCAAGGGAGTTGTTCTTGATGACGATGATCTTGATCGGCAGCTGATATTTGACCGCGGTCGCCAGTTCCCCCATCAACATGGTAAACCCGCCGTCTCCCGCGAAGCAGATCACTTGTCGACCGGGGAAGGCAATCGCCGCCCCGATGCTATACGGCAGTCCATTGGCCATCGTCGCCAATGTTCCCGATACGGAAAACTGCATGGTGCCGCGCACCCGGATGTGCCGCGCCGCCCACGTCGTCACCGTTCCGGTATCGCAACAAATGATCGCATCGTCCGCGAGTACATCGTTGAGCGCATGGGCGATGACTTGTGGTTTCATGGGTATGTCATCGCGCGTGCCTCGTTCTTCCATCAGGGTATCCCACCGGACTTTCCGCTCTCGTGCCCATTCGATGAAACTTCTGTCCGATTTCGGGGAAACCAACGGCAACAGGGCCCGTAGAACGTCCCAACATTGCCCGACAAGTCCGACATCGGCCGGATATCGCAATCCGATCCTAGCAGGGTCCAGATCGATTTGGATGGCCTTGGCCTGTCCGGGCTTTGGATAAAACTCGAGGTACGGAAAGCTGCTCCCTGCGATGAGCAACGTGTCGCACTGCTCCATTACGTCCTGCGATGGAGCCGTGCCTAACAGACCGATCCCTCCGGTCGTGTAAGGATGGTCGTCCGGCACAACCGCCTTTCCGAGCAGCGGCTTCACGATCGGTGCTCCGAGTTGCTCAGCCAATGCGACAATTTCATCACGTGCCGACAAACAACCTCGTCCCGCTAAAATGGCCACCTTGGTTCCTTCATTCAATAATGCAGCCGCTCGCGCAAGTTGCGCCTTTCCGGGAAGCGGCAACGCTTCGTTGAACCGATCACCGCTGTGTTCGGCGACATTCGCCTTGGATCGCATTCCATTCGCGGTCCAATCTTGAATGTCCTTGGGAATCGTGATGTGTGAAACGGTGCGTTTGGAAAGGGCGGTCTTGACGGCCTGATCGACCACGTTGCACACATGAGTCGGACCCATGACACGTTCGCTGAAGGTAGCCACATCGCTGAACACACGGCCGAGATCGATGTCCTGCTGGTAATGGGTGCCGATCAGATCGTGGAACGTATGACCTGTGATGGCCAACACCGGTTGTCCGTCAAATTTGGCATCGTATAAGCCGTTTAAAAGATGGATTCCACCCGGACCGGACGTGGCCAAGCAGACGCCCAGCCTCCGCGTGAATTTGGCGTATCCGCACGCCGCCAATGCCGCCGCTTCCTCATGGCGGACTTGTACCAATCGAATGGCGTCTTGATGAGTTCGCAAGGCTTCGTAGAGACCGTTGATCCCGTCACCCGGAAGGGCAAAAATAGTATCCACATTCCAATCGATGAGACGTTCCACCAAGATATCCGCGACTGTCGCCGCCATGATTTGTCCTCTCTATTGACTACTCACCACAGCCATGGGGTATCGCAGGTCTCAGCTGCTTCCCTGCACAACGAGTCGCTTCAGTTCCTTCGCGTTCTTCACGGCATAGGCGGCCTCGTCGTTGTCGAAATAGACATAGGCCGCTACCAAGCGGGGACTCCAACGTTCGAGACGCCGAGCCCAACTCTCCAAGACGGTGTGCGAATAGTCTCCTTGATATTTTCCGCCGGGCCCATGGAGCCGGACATAGACAAAGTCGGCCGTTA
>NZ_JBLYIG010000296.1:0-3683 GCF_049222245.1 Nitrospira sp. BLG_2
GATCTTCTTGTACTCCTCCTCCGTCAGCTTATGCTGCAGGAGAAGGTCTTTGGTGATCGGCTGATCTTGCAGCTTCATCTATAGTTTCCGCTCCCTTCAGAATCTTGCTGATACCCTGTCTCCTTCAAAATGCCTTCAAGCGTGCCCAGCTTTTCCGCCTCCTCGACAAACAAGCGGACAGCCGTCTTCAGATTCCGTCTTGCCTCGCCCACATCCTTCCCGCAGCTTGAGACATCCAATTCAGGACAATGCCCAACGTAGGCTTTGCCTTCCTGAAAAATGATCGCATCAAACTCAATTGGAGTCATGAGCCATTCCGTTCAACAAATGGCAACCTTGGGCCTGCACAGCCACCTTCAATCCAGAGCCAAGATAGTTTCCATATAGTTCCCGCCTTGGCGGAGGACACGAAAATCCTGTCTGAGCTGGTCCCAGGTCTTCTCTTGGGCATTGGGAATCTGTGCTCTAGCCTGTTCCAACCTCATGACCGTTCCTGCTTCGGCAGTAGGGGTTCAAGGAACCGGAGCAGGCTCGGGACATCCCGCTGCGCCGTGCTCCAAACTTCGTCGAGGTCTATTTCATCGTATTCATGGATCAGCTTGTCACGCATCCCAGCAATGGCTGTCCAGGGAATCTCTGGATGGCGAACCCGGATCTCTTCCGACAATCGCTTGACGGCTTCCCCGATGACGAGCAGTTGATGGAGTACGGCCGACTGTGTTTTCACGTCCTGCATGAACGCCGTCCGGTCGAGGCCGCTGCAGAAATCAACCACGAGCCGACCAGCACGGGCCACGTCCAAGAGCGTCGCCGGATCACGAGACATGCACGACCTGAGCGGTGTTCAGGATGGCTTGCCGCCGGATCCAATTATGACTCCGTTCAATAGCCCGTCGGCTCACAAGGTGAACGCGCCGACCGAACAGATCAGCCATCTCCTGCTCCATACGAACGTGATCGAGCAAACTCCACTCCACATCCGGGGCGAACGTGGTCAGCACATCCACATCGCTATCCGGCCGAAAGTCATCGCGTAGAATGGAACCGAATAGGGCTAACTCGGTGATGCGCCATCGACGGCACAACGCCGCCAGTTGCTGCGCGGGGATGTCGATGCCATGAAGGTGAATGTCTCTCGTCATCGCTCCCCTTCGTCCATCAGCCGCTTGAACAGTCCATCCATAGATTTCATCCCCGGGACGTCCGTATTACTGTTGATCAGCAGCTCAATCGCTTCGAGAATCGCTCCGCATAGCACGGAGAATCCATGGCGATATATCTCACAATAACTTCCAAATCTCTTAACGCTGGCCCGGCCCAGACGATTCTAGCCACTGCTCCACCCTCTTTTCCGCCTCCTCTTGAGAAATCACGTCGCCTGCGTTTGCAGCAGCCATTCCACGTTCAATCTTCTCTCTGACGTAGATGTGATACTGAATGTCCTCCTGGGTGCAATCTTCCGGGAGGGTTTCCAACATCTTTCTCATCTCCTCTTTGACCGTGGTCTTATTCATGATCGTTCCTCCCGGATCGCTCCATCAGATCACCTTCAGCCAGTCTCACGTATATGACAACAACGTCCACTTGACCGGAGCTTCAAGAAGCTTGTTTCACCGCTGGCGGCACATGCTCGGCAACATGCGCGGCATACCGAACGGCAGCTAGAATTTGCTCTCCGGTGAGTGAATAGGCCTCCTGTACCGCGCCAAAACTTTCACCGGCCGCAAGGGCTCCCACGACTGTGGTCACATCAAACCTCGTTGCTGTTAAACACGGCTTTCCAAACCGAATATTGGGGTTCATTCGTCGGCCTTAATCAGGGGATGACAACAAAGATCGACGGTCTATTATCTGACAAGATACTTTGTAAGGTCGATCTCGCCGAATCCTCTTCTCCTTCGAAGTATCAATTTAGACCCTTGGTGTCGGATGCTCACATGCCAATAGAACCTATCTTCTAGCTGGGTCGTCCACATTCCATCCAGCCAAGCAGCAAAATCCTTAAATGGAATGAGCAAAACGATGTCTTCTGAACCACATCCATAGGCCACATATCCCTTTCCTGCGGCTTCTAACTTTTCCTTTTGGTGCGGATGAAACGCATACCAATACATCTCCCTCGTGTGAGTTCTAGAAACCGCACAAACGACCACCAAGGAGTCTTCGGGAGTACTATATGTGGCGCGCGTTTGTTTGAGCAAAGCCAGACCCAACTGTCTTTCGATGCGGCGGATGCAGGCCGCATGGAAATCAACCGGTATGAATTGGGGAGCTTTCTTGTCCTTCTTTCTGGGCTGATCCTCTTGCAGTTCAGCATCCTCGGCATCCTGCCGAATCTCTTCTGCGGCAGAAAAGACCAAGTCTATAATTCCGTCCACTTTCGTGAACTCTTGTGGCACCAAGACCCCCGCTATCTTCCTGAGCATTTGCGGATCTTCGACTGTCTCTTTGAGTGACATCAATCGAATTAACGCGTCGATACTAACTAGGCGTATATTCCAGGCATGCCTAGAGCCACGGATTTGCGCTTCAAGATCACCGGTATCCTGTCTACCAACTACGATCAGGACAGAAGACTTACCCTCTACAATCCTATTTTCCTGAATGAGCCTCCTTCTGTATTCAGCAATTGCGTCAAGGGCGATCCTGTAAGCATCGGTAGTCTTTACCTCGACGATAATTTCATTGCCAAACGACGATCTCCAGAGCCCATCGTGACCGCTTTGGCCTGAGCCACCACGATACCTTCCATCTTCAACTTGAAATCCAAGCCTTCGTCCAATCTGATTCACGATATCCTGCAGTGCCAATCCCCCAGACTCAAATTTGTCCGCCAGACATTCACCTGTATAGCGCGACAACAGCGAGGAGGGAATGCTTGAAAGAAACTCTCTGAATTCTCTCGAAGCATCTCCGGCATCTAACAGTTTTCCCGACCCAGCAATAGCTATAATCTGTTGGACGTGCTTGCCTTCGAGTTCACTTCGGGATCGTTTCCAGAGATCGATCAGTGACATCTAACTCTAACCCCGGTGATAGCAGTGCGGAGCGTAAAGGCAACGACAAGTCTGCACCCGGCTTTCCCAGCCGGGGAAATGAGTCGTATGCACGCTCTCCACCCGTATTGGTGACGGCCGGAGTCTGCGTCGCGAATCACACGGAGGCTCCGAGTATCGTACCCCCACCTCAGGCGTAAGGAGATGGCCAGAGCGATATTGCCAAGAGCGGTCGGGACCCATCGAGGGTGCGGCAGGCAGGAAAGCTGGCACTGACTGACGCTACACAGACTGCACAGCCTGTGGCGGAGGGAATTCCAGAAGGCTTCCGCCTGATGAACTCCGAAATGGTGACCGCGAAGGCGTCAAAGCGGCTGGCCATCCCTTCGCCCACTACCTTCATCCCAATAATCCCTGCCCACTTACCACTCGTGACGGCCGGAGTCTGCGTCGCGAATCACACGCCGGCTCGGGATACCGCACTTGTCTATCGGTCTCGCTAATCCACGGAGCCATAGCTGCGGTGAGCGAAATTGGCCGAAGGAGCGGGACACCCACCGAGGCTCGGGCTGGCAGGAAAGCGGAAACTGACCGAGTCTGCGAGGGAATTTCCGAAGGCTTCCGCCGGCCTGAGCCCGGAAGGGTCGCTCCGAGAGGCCTTGAAGCGAACGCCAGCATGGCTCCGCT